>JAFYSG010000006.1 GCA_017559435.1 Lachnospiraceae bacterium | reverse complement strand
TATTATACCTCAATTAGTATCTTCAGGTCAACTTTTTGCGTGCAATTTAGTTTTCTTAAATTAAGTTTTTTAATCGCATCGTTTTTATTCAATGTGTAAATCGCTATTTTAATATTCTTGAAAAGATGTATGATAGATTTCAACAAGAATAAAACGTACATACTAATGCAGAGAATGATACCAGAAAGGAAATACAGAATGGATTTAGGAAGTAAAATCAAAGAGCTTCGCTTAGAAAAGAATATGCTTCAAAAGGAATTAGCAGCTCATTTGCAGGTTTCCACCGGCACTGTATGTAACTACGAAAAAAATACACACTTTCCGGACGGAGATTCTCTGTGCAAGATTGCCGATTTATTCGGAGTATCCATCGACTATCTGATGGGCAGAACCAACTTTCGCTCCGGCCTTGATGCATTGACACAAGAGATCAGTCCTGATTTTCTGCTGGCAGATCTGGTCAATGAGATCGTTTGTCTTGATGTCCAGCATCAGAAGGAAATCCGCCAGTTTACTGCTTACCAAAAATATATTTTCCAGAAGTGCTCTGATCAGCAACTATCCAAAGGAAGCAAGACCAAAGGCTTGAGACGTAAGCTCAAATAAGAATAAAAAGCATCCAATTGCTAATTATGGCAAACGGATGCTTCTTTTTATCTGGTAGACAAAAACTCATATTCTCTTAATGCCTTAGCATCATCCGGATAATTCTGCAAGTAAGTCTGCATCAATACTGTAGCCTTCTGAAACTCTCCCAAATGTTCGTAAGCCACGATCTCATTAAAAGCAAGCGTCTGTTTGATGTTATTATTCTCTGCGCTCATTCCGGCCTGAAAGGCTGCCAATGCTTTCCGATATTCTCCTCTTGTCATCTCACACAGTCCCAACTGATTATAGATCTCCGCATTTGTCTTGTCCTTTGCAAGATACGAGTTATATACATTTGCAGCATAGTTATAATCTCCGGTAGCTTCATAAGCTCTTCCCAGATACAGGTAAGCTTCTGCACCGCCTCCATTTTTGGCTTCCTCCAGAGCATGATATGCCTGCTGATATTCTTCCAGATAATAGTACATACGGCCTTTATCATAGGCTGATATTTTCGCGTCCTTTTTTTGCAGGGCATTTTGCAGATATTCTTTACCTGCATCCGTCTCCCCGTAATAATTCAACACTTCATAGATCTGAATCAACCTGTCATAATTATCCGGTTCTTTCTCTGCTACTATATCAAAATCTTCTATCGCAGCTTCTATTTTCCCCAGGCCCAGTCTTACATTGCCACGCAGGAAACGTGCATCTGACTCCTGAGGCTTCATGGTCAGAATGGCATCATAAGTGGCCTCTGCCTCACTCAGGCGATTTTCCTTCGTATAAGCAGATGCGAGATAATAATTCAGATCATAATCCATGGGCTGCAACAAGCCCTTGCTCAGCTTCAAAGCCTCCTCAAAACAGGCGGAAGCATTGGAATACTGGGTAAGCCCCATATAGGCAATTCCCATACCACGGGTGATCAAACGCTCATCTTCTCCCTGACTTTTGGCCTCTTCAAAGCTTGCCAGCGCAGACTGATAGTCCAGACTTTTGATCGCCTGCATTGCAGCCGACACATTTTCATTGGTTTTGCCGCAACCACATAGTCCCACCACGATTCCTAATAACAATACAATTGCCCCAATAAGTTTCCTGCTATTCTTCATAAATATCTGCACCCTTTAATTTTCGTTCATCTTCGCCAACTTTGCTGCTTGGTCTGCTGCGATGCAGGCATCCAGTATCTCATCGATATCACCATTCATGATTCTATCCAGCTTATACAGTGTCAGGCCGATGCGGTGATCCGTCACTCTTCCCTGGGGGAAATTATAGGTTCTGATCTTCTCAGATCTGTCGCCGGTACCAATCTGGCTTCGACGAAGCTCTGCTTCTGCATCATGAGCCTTCTGCTGCTCAATGTCATACAATTTGGCACGTAACAGTGCAAATGCCTTGGCCTTATTCTGCAGCTGAGATTTCTCTGTCTGGCTGTATACCACGATACCTGTGGGATAGTGGGTCAGGCGCACTGCAGAGTCCGTGGTATTTACGCACTGTCCACCATTACCGGAGGCTCGCATGACGTCGATACGAATATCCTTTTCATCAATGACAACATCCACATCTTCCACCTCGGGCATCACCGCTACGGTGATGGTAGAGGTATGAATACGTCCGCCGGACTCCGTCTCCGGCACACGCTGTACGCGATGCACACCGCTTTCGTATTTTAATTTAGAGTAGGCACCCTGTCCTGTGATCATAAAGTTTACTTCCTTCATGCCACCGATACCGATCTCATCCACGTTCATGGTCTCTACTCTCCATCGCTGTTTCTCTGCAAAATGCACATACAGACGATACATTTCTGCCGCAAACAAAGCGGCTTCATCACCACCGGCGCCGGCACGGATCTCCACGATTACGTTCTTATCATCATTGGGATCTTTCGGCAACAGCAGGATTTTCAGTTCCTGCTCCAATTCTTCCACACGTTTGCGACTGTCAGAAAGGGTCTCTTTGATCATCTCACGCATCTCTTCGTCAGACTCTTCTTCCAGCATCATCAGGGAATCCTCAATGTCCTGCTTGCTGGCTTTATACTCTTTATAAGCATCCACAATGGGAGTCAGGTCACTCTGCTCCTTCATCAGCTTGCGGAATCTATTCTGATTCTCGGTAACTGTGGGTTCGTTCAATTCTCCCATGATTTCTTCAAAACGGATCAGCAGATCCTCTAATTTATCAAACATAGTCTTCCTCATTTCCGCGCTGTCTGCGCCAAACTACTGCGCTTTTTGCGCGCCTCTTTACTTTACATATGTGCCATACACCACACGATCCAGTCCCGCATAGTCCTGCACCACTTCCACATCAACAAACCCGGCCTGTTCCATCAGGCATCTCACATCGCTCCCCTGATCATAACCGATTTCAAAATACAACGAACCTCCACACTCCAGATATTTTGGGGCTTCTTGGACAATTCTCCGATAAAAAACCAAACCATCCTCACTTCCATCCAATGCTGATAACGGTTCATAATCCCGCACTTCAGGCATCAAGGTATCTATCACTTTAGAGCGTATATACGGCGGGTTGGATACGATTCTGTCAAACTTTCCTTCTACCTTTTCAAACAGATCAGTGTGAATCCACTTTACATCATGATCTCCAAGTATCCTTTTGCCATTTTCATTAGCTACAAGAAGGGCTTTTTCAGAGATATCCGCCCCTACTCCCACACAATCGTTGGAATATCGGAGTAAGCTGATCAGGATGCATCCGGAACCTGTGCACATATCCAGAATCCTCATTCCGTCATGTAACTCTTTTAACACCTCTTCCACCAAAATCTCTGTATCCTGCCTGGGAATCAGCACATGCTCATTCACTTGAAAAGTAAGACCCATAAACTCCTGTATACCTGTCAGATGCTGCAAAGGAATATGCTTTGCCCGCTGCCCTAAAAGCAAAAAGTACTTATCAAGCTGAACCTTGATCACTTCTTTGTCACCATGAACCAGAAGGTCATGGCGCCTGGTACCGCAGACATATTCCAGTAGCAATCTGGCATCCAGCTCCGCTTCCTCTATCTTAGCATCTGTCAGTATACGCCGTCCTTCTTCAAAGCACTCCCGGTAATTCATACGTCCTCTTCGTATCCCGTCCATTCACTCAGTTCCTCCGGTTCATATCCAAAGTTCTCCTGAAGATATTTTTTCCAGTCAAATATAGCCTCCACAGCAGTAATGGCCACTTCCACCATGGTTTCATCAGGCTCCTTCGTAGTCATTCGCTGAATAGCCATTCCGGGCATTGACAGAAGCTGTACGAGGATATTATCGCTACGCCCTGCCAAACGAATGATCTCGTAAGAAATCCCTGCCACCAGCGGCATCATCAGAATACGCAGAAGCACTTTATACACCGGATTCTCCACCACGATAAAGAATGAAATAATAATACTTACAAACAAAACAAAGAAAATAAAACTGGTTCCGCATCTCTTATGCAATCTGGAACAGCGCATAACATTTTTCACAGTTAACGGCTTACCTCGCTCAATACAGTTGATACATTTGTGCTCTGCACCGTGATACTGATAGAGTCGGCGGATATCTTTCATAATACTAATACCGGAAGCATATAAGATAAAAATTAAAATGCGCAGCACACCTTCCAAAATCAATAGCAGAGAACGATTGCGGATAAAATCATCCAGCAAAGAAGAAATAAAATAAGGTAATACAATAAAAATGCCAATGGCTAATAATAAGGCAAATACCGTTACAAATACGCTCATCAATTTTTCAGTTGTTTCCTTTGACATTTTACCGGGCTTTGTGGGCTCTTCATTTACTTCTTCATAAAAAGATGCGGAGAAATTCAACGCCTTGGTTCCCAGTATCAGCGAATCTATGAAATTAAAAATTCCCCTGACAAACGGAATCTCTTTTATTTTATTGCCATGCATGACACCTTGAAAATTCTCAAGCTCCACTGCAATCTCTCCGTCCGGTTTGCGGACTGCCACTGCATAATTTTCTTTATTTTTCATCATAATGCCTTCCAGTACAGCCTGTCCGCCGATTCCGGAGTAGCATCCTCTACGTTTTTTAGCCATGGGCAAAACCTCCTGGTTTCTCTAGCATTTATTTACCGTAAGTAGAGAAAAGGTTGAGATACCTAACTACCTCAACCTTTTGAATCGTCTTATTTAACGCCGTACTTTCTGTTGAACTTATCAATACGTCCATCGGTTCTGGCAGTCTTCTGCTGACCGGTGTAGAATGAATGACACTTGGAACAAACTTCTACGTGGATCTCCTTCTTGGTGGAACCTGTTACAAATGTGTTGCCACAGTTGCAGGTTACGGTAGCCTGATAATAATCGGGATGGATTCCTTCTCTCATTTCTTTCACCTCTCTATATTCATATCACTTAATTTTTTGTTCTCATCCTCACTGCTTATGGAACCACAAACAGCGTTGTTATTGTAACACATGAGCGCAAAAGATGCAAGTACTAATTGGAATTTTTTACACCTTTTTTTACAAAAATCTATTCTTTCTTACCAACGAAACAAATTCACGATTGTTTCTGGTGCGGGAGAACATATCTAAAATCTTATCAGCAGCTTCGTCAGGCTTTAGTCCATTCAACGCCTTGCGCATGATATTAATGGCATCAAGCTCGTCCGATGTCAATAAAAGGTCTTCTCTTCTGGTGCCTGATTTGGAAATATCGATAGCAGGGAAGATACGCTTCTCGGACAACTTACGGTCAAGGATCATTTCCATATTACCGGTTCCCTTGAACTCCTCGTATACTACGTCATCCATCTTACTTCCGGTATCTACCAGCGCAGTAGCCAGAATGGTCAGGCTGCCGCCTTCACGCATATTACGCGCTGCACCAAAGAATCTCTTAGGCATATGCAAAGCGGACGGATCCAGACCACCGGACAAAGTACGTCCGCTGGGGGGCACTACCTGGTTATAAGCACGGGTAAGACGAGTGATACTATCGATCAGGATCACAACATCTTTCTTGTGCTCTACCAGACGCTTTGCACGCTCAATCACCATCTCAGACACTCTCTTATGATGCTCCGGCAGCTCATCGAAAGTAGAGTAGATCACTTCTACATTCTCTCCTGCAATAGCTTCCTTGATATCAGTAACTTCCTCAGGACGCTCGTCGATCAGAAGGATAAGCATATGCATGTGAGGATTGGTGCGCAGAATGGACTTTGCAACCTCTTTTAAAAGTGTAGTCTTACCGGCCTTAGGCGGGGATACGATCATACCACGCTGTCCCTTACCCACAGGACTGATCAGATCCATGACTCTCATGGCCACACTACAGCCCGGAGTTTCCAAATTGATCCTCTCATCCGGGAAAATAGGTGTCATATCTTCAAAGTTCATTCTTCTGGCAGTTTCCTCGGTGGTATAACCATTGACAGAACGCACAAACAAAAGGGCACTGAACTTCTCCTGTTGGGTCTTGACCTTCTTATTTCCTCTCAAAATATCACCGGTCTTCAAACCGAAACGTCTAATCTGACTGGGTGCCACATACACATCGTTTTCACCGGGCATATAATTCTCGCAGCGGATAAAACCATATCCGTCCGGCATTACTTCCAGAATACCGCTGGCTTCCACACCACTGTCCAGCTCCTTGGGATACTGATTCTCATCGTATACTTCCTGAGGACGGTAAGTACGTTGCTGACGCTCGATTGCTTCTGTAACATCAGCATTATCATTGCGGTTATCCTGCTTATTGTCACGGGTTATATTCTCACCACGGACATTGTCATTTCTTCTATAGCCGGTATTAGTCACTACATTGCTCCTGCTATAATTACCATTGCCGGAACCTTCATATCTGTTAGAACCGCCTTCCACCCTGGACACGGATTGACTTTCGTTACGCACATAACTGATCCTGGATTCCGGTTTTCTCTGAAAGTCACTGTTAACCTTCACGATGGTTCTGGACTTTGGAGCCTCTTCTTTAGCAGGTGCGGACTTAGGAGCTTCAACCGGGGCAGATTGGGCCGTTTCGGCTTTCACTTTATCTATCTCGTCTTCTGCTAACATCAGATCAATCAAATCTGCTTTTTTCATAATAGAGATTCCCTTCAATCCTCTTGCCTTGGCAAGTTCTTTCAGCTGTACGAGCTGTAAAGATTCATACTTCTCTCTCATTCAATTCCTCCTGAAAAATATACTGAAAATGAGTTCGTCAAATCACTCATCAAATAATATACACAATATGAAAATCTAAAAAAGGGGGTTTTTCAAAACTAATCAATCAAGACGTTTCTTGGACGTGAGACCTTGACTTCATGATTTATTTTACCATGCTAAAGTCATTATAACTCATTTTTTTCCAAATAGCAAGTACAAAAAAGCTTGCACATTAATGTTTTATAACGTATACTATTATCAGTTCGCACGCTCGCAAAGTATAGGAAAAGAGGCGCTTATTTTGACCCCCATAATAAACATCCCTGACTTCTGGCTTGGCAAACCATATTATTCACTGGATGCCTATTGTAAATATACTTTTAAACATAAGTGTTACAAAATCGCACTGGATGCTCATATGACCTGTCCCAATCGTGACGGTACTCTGGGCAGCCGTGGCTGTATTTTCTGCAGCGTGGGCGGAAGTGGTGATTTTGCAGTAAGCACCCGAGGCAAAAGCATACACAATCAGCTTAAGGAAGGTTTAGCTCTTTTTCAAGCCAAAAAAGTGGGCTCTCATTTGATCGCTTACTTTCAAGCCTACACCAATACCTATGCCCCAATAGAATATCTGGAACAGATTTATTCACAGGCTCTTGACCATCCTGATATCTGCGGCATTTCCATAGCCACCAGACCGGACTGTCTACCTGAAGAAGTACTTGCTCTTCTTTCCTCATTAAAGCAGCGCTATCCCAGGAAATTCATCTGGGTGGAGCTTGGATTACAGTCTATGCACGAGAAAACTGCTGCATTTATCCGCCGGGGGTACAACCTTGCCTGCTTTACAGACAGCTTCCAAAGACTTTCGGAGCACTCCATACCCACCATTGTGCATGTGATCCTGGGACTTCCCGGTGAGACACCGGAGGATATGTATGCTACCATCCGTTATTTGAACGGCTGCAGGCCCTTTGGCATCAAGCTGCAACTCCTTCATGTGCTGGAAGGAACAGACCTTGCCACTTTATACAAAGCCGGTACTTTTGAGACATTATCTAAAGATACTTATTTGGATATTCTGATACATTGTCTGGAGCTTTTACATCCCGAGACCGTGATCCACCGAGTAACCGGAGACGGGCCGAAGGAATTGACACTGGCACCGCTTTGGAGCCTTAATAAAAGAGATGTGCTAAACTCCCTGCACACACTTATGCGTAGCCGCGGGAACTTTCAGGGGCGGCTTTACTGCGATTAAACAACACCAAAATTTTGGAGGAAAGAATTATGCTTCATGATCCACTCACTCTATATAAATTAATCGTACTTTATATGTTAAACAGGGTTTCCTTCCCTCTCACTACTGCCCAGATAAGTGATTTCATATTGGGCAGGGACTATACCAATTTCCTGACTTTGCAGCAGGTGATCAACGAACTGACAGAAGCCGGGCTTATTGCAGGACAGACCATCCGCAACAGAACTCATCTGGACATTACCAAGGAAGGCCGGGAGACACTGCTGTTCTTTGAAAACCGTATCAGTGATGCTATCAAAACGGATGCAAACGAGTATCTGCGCAAAAACGAATTCACCTTGCGCAACGAAGTATCCGTCATCGGTGATTATTACAAGTCAACCTCCGGTGAATACGAGGCACACCTGGTTGCCAAGGACCGCGGCATCAACCTGATCGACATCACCCTTTCCGTTCCCATAGAAGAAATGGCTGCCTCTATCTGTGACAACTGGCAGAAAAAGAATCAGGACATTTATAAATATTTAATTGAACAATTATTCTAAGTTGAAGAGGACGAATCCAAACGGATTCGCCCTCCTTTTTATTCCACGCTTTTTTATTCCACGCTTTCATACTGATTACCACTCTGTCCGGCCTCTTTGCGTATCCTACGCATATGTTCCTTGATTTTTACTTCATAACCATTACCTGTAGGACAATAAAATTCTTTACCATTTAATTCATAGGGCAGATACTGCTGCTCCACGTAATGATTGGGATAATCATGAGCATATTTATAACCTGTTCCGTGTCCCAATTTCGCCGCTCCTTTGTAATGGGCATCCTGCAAATGTGTAGGGATGGGCAGGTTGCCTGTCTGTTCCACTTCCGTCATGGCCTGAAAAACTGCATTGCATGCTGCATTGCTCTTTGGTGCACTTGCCACGTAAGTGACTGCCTGAGCCAGAATGATCTGAGCCTCCGGCATGCCCACTCGTTCCACGGCCAGAGAGGCATTCACAGCCACCACCAGCGCATTAGGATCTGCATTCCCCACATCTTCTGATGCACAGATCATGATTCTACGGGCGATAAAAGTTACACTTTCCCCGGCATAAAGCATCCTGGCCAGATAATAAACTGCCGCATCCGGGTCAGAACCACGCATGCTTTTGATAAATGCAGATATGGTATCATAGTGATTATCTCCGTTTTTATCATACCTGACCGCTCTTTTCTGGATACACTCCTGAGCAACATCAATCGTAATATGAATCAGACCATCTGCACCTCTCTGAGTAGTCATCACCCCAAGCTCAATGGCATTCAGTGCATGTCTGGCATCTCCGCCTGAAATATCTGCCAAGAAATCAAGAGCATCTTCCTCTATCACCGCCTGATATGCGCCCATTCCTCTTTCCGTATCATATACTGCCTTTCGTAAGAGTTCCCTGATCGACTCTCTGGGTATGGGCTTTAACTCAAAGATGATAGAACGGGAAATCAAAGCACTGTTTACTTCAAAGTAGGGATTCTCTGTAGTAGCACCGATTAAGATCAGGGTGCCATCCTCCACAAAAGGCAGGAGATAATCCTGCTGCCCTTTGTTAAAACGATGGATCTCGTCTATGAAAAGTATGGTACGTTTGCCGTACATTCCCTGTAAATCCTTGGCCTTGGCTACTACCTCTTCCATATCCTTCTTGCCGGCCACTGTGGCGTTGATCTGGGTAAATTCGGCACTGGTGGTATTAGCGATGACCTTGGCAAGGGTGGTCTTACCGGTTCCCGGGGGACCGTAAAAAATAACAGAACTGATCTTGTCTGCTTTGATGGCACGATATAGCAGCTTGTCCTTGCCAATGATGTGCTCCTGGCCTACTACTTCTTCCAGGGTGCGGGGGCGCATACGAGCAGCTAGGGGGGAATCCTTTTCCATAGTGGTGGTTCGCATATATTCAAATAAGTCCATGGGAGTCCTCAGCTTTCTGGTTGTGGGACTTGGCGAGTGACGCCGCTGGGGGTGCAG
>JAFYSG010000001.1 GCA_017559435.1 Lachnospiraceae bacterium | reverse complement strand
CAAAAGTAAGACCACTCTTCATCCCATCATAAATGGTATCAGTCTGATCACCATTTGTGACAATCGTGTCATTTCCAAGCACTCTAACCGGTGCATAAATAATTAAACTGGGGTCTTCCAACTTGGAAGGATCAAAAGCTTCTGTACGAATCCCCTCTCCTTCTACACTAAAAATACGATTACGGCTGTTAGAACTTCTACCCATAATAAAATACGCCGTAACTGCATACTTCCCATTAGCCGATCTCCCGATCACAATCCCTCTTCCCGGATAAGCATTACTTTCCAATTCCTGCTTCAATGATAACATCTCCATCTCTCTTCTCCTTCCAGATTTGATCTGTACACACCTTCATACGCCCTTTTGCGTGTCTTAAATACAAAAAACCGCCTGAGCATGCACACTTCCTACGTGTTATGCCCAGGCGGTCGGCTTCTTCCTAATGTCACACTCCCTGTGGGTACCCCCACCGCAGTCCCCTGCTTTCCGCCAGTCGTGCAACTCACATCCTTATTTTACTATCTTTTGTTTAATATTACAAGCCCTTTTTCTAAAATTCCCTAAGAGTTTTGTCGAGTAATGTAACAGTCACCGTGCGGGTCTGCTGGCCGTATGTTTTGTTTTGGTCGCATGACACACCACCGGCTGACAATTCACACTGAGGCAGCGTCGTACCACATGGGTGTTTTGGCATCTGTAAGACTGCTAGAGTTACTTAGATTTGACAAGAAGAAAAAATTGAAGTGTTAAAGCCCACAACCACAACATGTTTGAGGAGCGCAAAGCGCGACGAGTTTTGTGGTTATGGGCTTTGCCCTTAACTTCTATTTTCACTTTTTGTCAAATCTTAGTAACTCTTGCAACCTTACAACTGCAAAACACCCATGTGGCACGGCGCCGCCTCAGTGTGAATTGTCAGCCGGTGATGTGTCATGCAGCCAAAACAAAACATACGGCCAGCGGACCCACATGGTGGCGTCACTCGTCCAAAACCCTTAGTGATCGTCCACACTATAGTTAGGTGCCTCTTTGGTAATATGGATATCATGGGGATGGCTCTCCTTCAAGGATGCGGCTGAAATCTTCACAAATCTGCCTGTAGCCTTCAGTGTCTCAATATCCTTAGCACCGCAGTAACCCATACCGGAACGAAGACCACCCAGCAGCTGGAATACAGTATCCTCTACACTACCCTTGTAAGCCACACGGCCTTCTACACCTTCCGGAACCAGTTTCTTCGCATTCTCCTGGAAATAACGATCCTTACTTCCGTTCTCCATAGCCGCAATAGATCCCATACCACGATATACCTTATATTTTCTACCCTGGAACAATTCATAATCCCCGGGGCTCTCCTCACATCCTGCGAACATGCTGCCCATCATGCAGACACTGCCGCCTGCTGCGATAGCCTTGGTCACATCTCCGGAGTATTTAATACCACCATCAGCGATAATGGGCACACCATACTCCTTAGCAACTTCATAACAATCCATGATAGCACTGATCTGAGGCACACCGATACCCGCAACCACACGTGTGGTACAGATAGATCCGGGACCGATACCTACCTTGACTGCATCTACTCCGGCTTCGATCAATGCCTTTGTAGCTTCACCGGTAGCCACGTTTCCTGCGATCACCTGAAGCTCAGGATATTTCTCCTTGATCAGTTTCACACAAGTAAGTACATTCTGGGAATGTCCGTGTGCGCTGTCGAGCACGATTACGTCAACCTTGGCGTTAACCAGTGCTGCCACACGATCCAGAACATTGGCGGAAATACCTACTGCAGCACCGCAAAGCAGTCTGCCCTGTTCATCCTTGGCAGCCAGGGGATATTTCACAGCCTTCTCAATATCTTTGATAGTGATCAGACCTTTTAAGTTAAAATCATTGTCTACGATAGGAAGCTTCTCTTTTCTTGCTTTTGCCAGAATCATCTTGGCCTCCTCCAGAGTGGTCCCTTCCGGAGCAGTGATCAAATCTTCACTGGTCATGGATTCTTTGATCTTCTTGGTAAAGTCTGTTTCGAACTTCAGATCACGGTTGGTAATGATACCTACCAGCTTACGTCCCTCTGTGATGGGCACGCCGGAAATGCGGAATTTCCCCATCAGGGCGTCTGCATCTGCCAGAGTATGCTCCGGTGTCAGGGAGAAAGGATCTGTGATAACCCCATTCTCTGAACGCTTTACCTTGTCCACCTCTTCTGCCTGCGCTTCAATAGACATATTTTTATGAATAATACCGATACCGCCCTGTCTCGCCATAGCGATGGCCATACGATGCTCCGTTACAGTATCCATGCCGGCACTCATCACCGGAATATTTAATTTGATCTTCTTTGTCAGCCAAGTGGTAACATCCACCTGATTGGGAACTACCTGAGAATATGCCGGCACTAACAGCACGTCATCAAATGTAATGCCCTCACCAATAATCTGTCCCATCTTTCTTCCTCCTGAATGTTTGATTTGCAGTTGAGTGTATCAAAATTAATTGGTAATGTCAACTAAAAAATACCTTAATCATTAAAAATTTTTCTGGGAGACATGTCTCTCATAGCCTTCACCAGTTCCTCAGAAGGACTTAGCAAAACCTTCTCTCCGCCTTCGTAATACATCACATAACGTCTGTCAGGCTTCAATTCCTCACCGATGCTGTAATCCTTCGCCTTGGTATTATGATTCCGAAAGTTATCCAAATGATAAGACTTAATGGGTGCCAGAATCTCAATCTTGTCCAAAGAATAAGTACCCACTCTCTTTCTTTTGGTCTTAGCCATCACCTTATCAATCACCAATTCTCTATCCAGATACAAATATTCAAATTCCAGATCAGTAAACAGATGCATCATATAAGCCCCCACACCTGCTGCTGCCACAAGGATAAATGCAAAGGGTATAATCATCATGGCGATTCCAAAGATCACTGCCAACACAATTAATAACACTTTCAAAAATCTCTTCAGGCCTGACTGTTTCTGCTTTACAAGGCACTCTACATATGTTTCGCTCATTCTTCTATCCTGTCCTTTTCCCGTTTGGCGCAAACGTCTTTTACTATCTTATATGATATAACATCTGAGCTCAACTTTCAAGTCATTTACACTCTTTTCCTTATTTTTATTATTTTTTTATAATCTGATAATGCCAGTTTCATTGACATTTTCGTAAAAAAAGCTTATTATAGTACAAAGTGTCCTGTCAAAAAGGCACATTAAGATACACAAAACAAATTTTACAAGCATACGAAAGGCAGGTATATTTTCATGGCAGTAATGGACGAATTCCGCGAAGAACGTGAGGCTATGAAGCACAGCACCCCCAAGCAGAAACTGGAATATTTTTGGTTATATTATAAATGGCATCTTATCATTGCAGTTGTTGCCATTGTAGCGATTACTTCTTTTATATACACAACCGTCACAAAGAAGGAAACAGCACTATATGCATTATTCCTGAACAGTTTCGTGTCGGCTGAAGACAATGCTGAAGCTTATAAGCAGCGCTTTTTAGACACAACAGAAATCAACTCTGATAAATACGAGGTTCTGGTGAACACCAGCCTGTATCTCAACCCGAGCTCCTCGGGCGAGAAT
>JAFYSG010000086.1 GCA_017559435.1 Lachnospiraceae bacterium | reverse complement strand
GTAAGCCAGACAATACCGTCTGCCTTACCAAGGTCCTTCTTGGGATCAATTTCCTCTGCTCTGGCAGTCAGGCCTGTCGGCAAAACGCCTACAACCATAACCAACGCCATCAGTAATGAAAGACTCCGCTTCAACCATTTGCTCATTATTACACTCGCTCCCTTTCAAACTTTTTTCGTTCTTCCTTACATTAGGAATTTCATCTTTCGACTAAAAACGAACAAGATGATATATAGGAATTTTAATTAAGAATGTTATTATACAAACAACAACACAATCATCCAATATATAGTCTACCATATTTTTGCAAGTAATGCAACCTTTCGTTTTGAATTAACCAAGCCAATTTTCAGTGTCCACCTCTTGCCAGACATTCTCGGACGCTTTTTCAAAATGCAGCATAAGTTGCAAAAAAGAATCGTGCTACGTAATACCGTAACACGACCATATTATTAGAGTGGAACTTTGATGCGCTATTGAACAGAGATCACCACATAATAATATTTTCCTGAATCTTCTGTGCTATAGCTCATCATGACCGCAAGGGGATCTGCAGAATAAAGCCTGTAATCTTCGAACCTACTGCAAAACATGTCCAGGTAATCTTCGTGAATCAGCGTTTGCCGCTCCCGGTCAAATTCATCCAAGAATGTGGAAAGATACCAGTTCAGCATAACAGCCACGTCTTCCTCATATGCGTCTTCCTTTATGACCAGAGCCATTTGCCTGAGGGGAAGATCCGACTCTTTCACATCTAACAAAATCCCCATTCCCGTAAGTGTACCCGATGCATCCAATATATCGATCTGCATTTTATGATTCCGCGAGGAATTGGCAGCAATCACCTTTGCCAAAGCATAACCCTGCGGCAAAGTATCAACAAAGCGCTCTCGGAATTGACTTGCATTAAAAGTAAACATACCATCTTCATAAACAGCTGCCATCTGACTGTGTGACGACTGACTTTCTGCAGTCTGGGTTTCTGCAGTGCACATTGTCTGTTCTGTAGATTGTGTGCTTGTTTCCCCTTTTTCCTTCTGTTTTTCCGATTTTGAGAGTAGGGCGATACACAACACCGCCAATATCGCCAAAACTACAACGACCAATAGAATCCTTTTTTTCTTCATACTTGCTCCTGCTTACGCTTTTTTCTGATCAGCACAGTTGTGGCAACTCCACCCACAGCCAAGGCACCACCCACAATCCCCAGTATTACGCCTGCAAGGCCGGGGCCTTTTCTTTCCTCCTGTAAATAAGAGTCATCAGTCATGTTTTCGATCCAATAGCTACCATCAGATTCCCTGGACACAGCCTGATGCGCTATTTGGGCAGACATAGTCTGTACAAGACCGGGAGTAGCGGTTTCCTCATCCGGTTCATAGACATAGGACACGATCACAGGTGCCCCCCCGCTCAGTTTCTCATAGCCTTGTGATGCTCCGGTCTGGGTAAGAAGATAATCTCCCGGTGCAGTGAAAACACCGGCAATATTGAGTTCACCATCCTTACTGCTGGTATAGGTGCCCACTTTCGTGCCATCCGGATCTTTCAGTTCAAAAGCCGCACCTTCCAAGGGCTTCTTGGACTCCGAATCACCCACAATCATACTCACTTGCAACGGTTCACCTGCCCGAACCTTATATTTTAACACAGCCTCTACAGTCATATTTGCACCGGCTTGCTCCGCCGTAAGGGTACCGGATGCATTTTCAGAGAATTCTGTAACCAGGGTCCCTTTCGCATCTGCAACCCTAATCTCGTACTCCGTGCCGAAGGGAAGCTTAGCTTCCAGTCCACCGGTTCCTCCATGGGACAAACGGACTGATTCCGTCTGTTCTTCTCCTGCGTCATTTTTCCATTTCAAAACAAATTCATACTGCTTTTCCTGATACTCCGCGATCAACGCCTCATCTATCTGACAGTTTTTACCAAATTCCACTTCCACCTGACAGGAGATCTGAATTTGGGTTGTCTTCCTCATATTACGGAATGTAACCATGGGCTTACCGTCTCTACCTGTCTCAATACCATTTCCATTGGAAGTACCCGTTCTCTTCTTGACATCCACTTCGGTCTTGCCGCCTAATTTAATGATACGGACAGTGAAGCTGTCCTCAGAAATCTCATAACCGGACGGTGCCTTGGTCTGTTTCAGGATATAGGATACACTCTCACCTTCCTTGACGTATGACTCCAGATTATCCAGTACAGAGACATTCTCATAGGTAGAAGCCCATTTGCGCAGCTGGGTCTCTCCACTGTAAAGAGCAACCACTGCACCACTCAGTGGGTTGTTCAGATCATTCATGGTTTTTACAATCAATGTATCAGACGAATTCACAGATGCACTTGGCTTATTGTTAGCTCCTGTATTGGATACATTGCTGTTTGAGGTAGTGTTGGATACGGCATTACCGGAATTGTCATCACCGGAAGTGTCGTCCCCCGAATCATCATTAGCATCGTAAACATCATCAGAAACATTGCCGGGAAGCTTATCTTTACGGTTATCGGTATAGGTGTCCTTACATACAGAGCATGTATGAAGTGTATAACCTTCTCTCTCCGTGGTAGGTTCAATAACCTGGCTGATGTAATTATGTCCGGTGGCTGCTTTTTCATCGCCCCGGTAGGAATAATCACACAATACACAAGTATAAATAGTATACCCCTTCTCTGTACAGGTAGCTTTAGTCACTTCCTTACTATACTTATGACCGGTAGCTGCTTTTCCTTCCTCCTGTTTCTCCGCTTCACACTTGGTACATTTGTATACGATATAACCATTTTCGGTGCAGGTGGGGTCTACCACTTTAGAAAATTTGTAATCATGTCCCGTTGCTTTTTCTCCGGCCTCTGCTTTCTTATTATCGCAGTTTATGCAGGCATAGATCTTGCTGCCGTCTTCCGTACAGGTAGGAGGCTCATCTCCTGTATACTTATAATCATGACCGGTTGCTTCCACCTCGTTATCCTTGTAAGAGAAGTCACATTTTTCACAGGTATACACTGTAAAGCCCTTCTCTGTACAGGTCGGTTTTATCACCATCTCCTTAAACTTATGACCTGTAGCCAAATCATTGATCTCCTGATAGGTATGACCGCATACAGCACAGGTATACTTTGTGTAACCATCTTCTGTACAAGTGGATTCGCTAGTCTCTGACTTGTAGTCATGCCCATAAGCCTCCACTTCATCACTCTTGTAGGCGTAGCCGCATTCACCATCCTTACAGGTGTATGTAGTATAACCCTTTTCGGTACAGGTAGGCTCTGTTACCACCACATCAAATTCGTGAACATGTAGCGGCGTGTATGTGTATGTGATACTAATCACTGCATTGGCATGATCCCGGTTCAGAAGCACTGTCTTTACATCATCTGTCAATTCCACAGGGTCCGACTCCACCGGACACTTCACAGTGACCACAGTTTTCTCAGCAGTATAACCCTCCACAGCCACAGGATTAGAACATGCAATGGTATACTCACCCATACGCATGTCTTCCAGTGTATCACTCTTTCTGAGTTTCTTGCTGTAGTTATTGGGACCGCTTATGGTTATATTGGTCCTCACCAGAGAAGGAATCTCTCCGTCAAAGCCATTCACTGCAATTTCAACGATAAGGTCACCTACCCTATAAGCATTTCTGGTGGTTAATATCTGATTAGTGGAATCATACTCGGAAACAGTTTCTCCTTCTTTTACACCAAAATTAATATCTTTCTGAAATTCTTCCGGATCCGTAATATTATAAGCAGGAGCTTTCGTAACATTGTAGACCTGATATTCACCCTCATTCAAAACAAGATTGACATACCAACGATTCGGCAAAGGGCTATAGTTGTCCATTTGGCTCTCTGCCAAGATCTGCCCCAGCACCAATTGCTGAAAATCTGCAGTGGGATCCAGTTTGCTCTCATCCAAACGCATCCGTGCAAATCCGTCTTTTTCCACTTCCCCTTTGCCGACGACCTCGGAAGCTTGGTACTGTAGCTTCCCATCCGCATCCAGGAGATAGTTTCCTTCGGCATCCGTCTTGATCTTCTGCTTCAGCAGAATAAACTGGGTGCCAACCATTGCATACCCCTCCTGATTCAGAGATTCAATCATCATGATTTCTTTTACAACCAGCTTCCATTTATACTCAAGCCTTGAAAAGTCACAAAAAATATCACAAACATGATTGGTTTTTCCTGCATCTTCACAGTCACCCAATCGCGTATCACGCTTACCATTCACATACACCGCAACCCAGGTATGTCCGCTTACCTTCTTGGTAGGTGTTTCCGTACTGCCTCCTCTAACCCAGCAATACTCCACTCCGTCTTCTTCAAAATATTCACTGTCTCTTGCACTGACGGAGAGACTTATACTCATCAGCAACGACAGCATCAGCAAAATCAATGTGATCCGCCTTTTCATGGGCTTTTCCTCCTTATATAGAAAGCAAATTATGCTGAATACTCAAACAACACGCAACACACACTACGCATTAATTACCACTTTAAATTATAGTCCATCAGATAAGAAATTGCAAATACTTTTTAAAACCAAAAAAGCTCCCAAACAGTACACTATGTACTGCCCGGAAGCTTTTCTTAACAATATTAATCGTTCAAAAATCCCTTATAGTTACGCACAAGCATCTGGGATTCTACCTGTTTCATTGTCTCAAGGATAACACTTACGATAATGATCAGGCTGGTGCCGGCGAAGGATACGCTTGCTTTGAACACACCACTGAAGATGTAGGGGATCACAGCAATGATCGTAAGGCCAACTGCACCAATGATTACGATGTAGTTCAGTACCTTGTTCAGGTAATCGCTGGTAGGTTTGCCGGGTCTGATACCGGGGATGAAACCACCCTGTTTCTTCATGTTGTCAGCGATCATGATCGGGTTAAAGGTAATGGATGTATAGAAGTATGCAAAGAAGATGATCAATGCAATATATACAAACAAACCGATTGTGTAGACAGGCTGGCTGGGATTGCACCAATTGCTGCCGTCCAAACCTTTGAGGATATGTCCCCAGAAGCCGGTTCCCTGATAACCTGCAAAGCTGCAGATGATGATAGGGAACTGCATGATTGACTGAGCAAAAATAACAGGAATAACACCTGCGGTGTTTATCTTCATAGGGATGTTGGAGGTCTGTCCGCCTACCATTTTTCTACCCTGCATCTTCTTGGCATACTGCACAGGAATCTTACGGGTAGCATCATTGAGGATAATTACAAGAATTACCATCAAAATGATGACTGCGAAGATGATAACAACTGCAAGCACAGCTGTAGCCGGTGCTTTACCGATTACAAACTGCTGGAACAGGTTGGCCAGATCAGTAGGGATTCTGGAAATGATATTGATCACCAACACGATGGAGATACCATTTCCGATTCCGTTCTCGGTGATTCTCTCACCAACCCACATCAGGAATGCACTACCTGCGGTCATGGTAGCAATAGCAGTGATTACGTTCATTGCGTTGTAATCTACCAGAAGTCCGCTTCTGCCGAAGCCGATAGACATTGCTGTAGCCTGGATGAGAGCAAGTCCAACTGTTACATATCTTGTGATAGCAGCAAGTTTTTTCTTGCCATCTTCGCCATCTCTCTGCATCTCTTCCAGCTTCGGAATTGCAATCGTCAGAAGCTGAATGATAATAGAGGATGTAATGTACGGGTTAATGTTCAATGCTAATATGGACATATTTTCAAAGGATCCACCGGTGATGGCATTGAAGAAGCTGAATGCGCCTCCTGCCTGTGATGCAAACCAACTTTTAAAATAGTCCGCATTGATTCCCGGGATGGGCAGCTGTGACCCGATACGGATCACAACTAACATCATCAGGGTATAAAATAATTTCTTTCTTAAATCTTTGATCTTAAAAGCATTTTTAAGGGTTGTAAGCATTAGATCACCTCTGCTGTTCCACCAAGAGCCTCAATTTTTTCTTTTGCAGAAGCGCTGAATGCGTCTGCCTTAACATTAAGCTTTTTGGTAAGTTCTCCGTTTCCGAGTATCTTAACACCATCTCTGGGGTTCTTAACAATACCAGCTTCTATTAATGCATTCACATCTACTACTGCATCGTTCTCAAAGCACTCCAGAGCGCTTACGTTGATTGCAACGATTTCCTGAGTGTTTCTGTTAGTGAAACCTCTCTTAGGAATACGTCTGTATAAAGGCATCTGACCGCCTTCGAAACCGGGTCTGGGAGCTCCGGAACGAGCTTTCTGACCCTTATGGCCCTTACCAGCTGTCTTACCGTTGCCTGAACCATGTCCACGGCCTCTTCTAAAATTATCACTGTGTTTGGAACCTTCTGCAGGTCTTAAATTGGATAATTCCATTCCTCACACCTCCTTGTCTGATTATACTTCTTCAACTTTAACTAAGTGACTTACCTGACGAATCTGTCCTCTTGTAGCTTCATTATCAGGAAGTACAACGGACTTGTTCAGTTTACGAAGTCCCATAGATTCAACTGTCTTTCTGTTCTTCGGTACAGCACCGATGGTGGACTTTACCAAAGTAACTTTCAGCATTTTGTCTGCCATTGTGATTCTCCTTTCCTGTATGAGCCTTAAGTTATGCAAAAATCTCGTCTACAGCTTTGCCACGCATCTTAGCAACTTCTTCGGGAGACTTTACCTGGCTCAATCCGCTGATAGTTGCAAGAACAACGTTCTGCTTGTTGTTGGAGCCAAGAGATTTGGTACGAATGTTCTTAATACCTGCTAACTCACAAACAACACGGGCAGGACCTCCGGCGATGATACCGGTACCTTCAGGAGCTTTCTTCAACAGAACGCTTGCAGAACCGAACTTGCCGATGAAGTCATGTGTGATAGAATTATCTTCATTCAATGCAATTTCAACAATGTGCTTCATTGCATCTTCTTTTCCTTTACGGATAGCTTCGGGAATTTCCACAGCTTTACCAAGGCCGGCACCTACATGGCCATTGCCGTCGCCTACTACTACAAGAGCGGTGAAACGCATGTTACGACCACCTTTTACAGTCTTAGTTACGCGCTTGATGGTTACAACCTTATCGGTTAATTCCAGCTGACTAGCATCTATGATTGTATGTCTCATGGTTTTCTCCTTCCTCTCCTAGAATTCTAAGCCAGCTTCTCTGGCCGCATCAGCTAATGCTGCGATTTTACCCTGGTATATGAAGCCGCCTCTGTCGAAAACAACTTCTTTGATACCTTTCTCGATTGCTCTCTTAGCAATGACTGTTCCAAGATATGCTGCTGCATCAACGTTATTGGTCTTTTCCAGTTCTGCCTTTACTTCTTTCTCAAGAGTAGAAGCAGCTACTAAAGTATTACCAACTGTATCGTCGATAATTTGAGCATACATATGATTATTGCTTCTGAACACTGCAAGACGAGGTCTCTGCGCAGTGCCGCTGAAACGGTTACGAATTTTCATGTGCTTTTTAGCACGAACTTTCTGTCTTGATTCTTTGCTAACCATTTTTACACTCTCCTTATCTATTATTTCTTACCAGTCTTACCAACTTTACGTCTGATCGTCTCATCAGCATACTTGATACCCTTGCCCTTATAAGGTTCAGGTCTTCTCTTATCTCTGATTTCAGCTGCGTATTGGCCAACTTTTTCTTTATCAATACCCTTAACAACGATGATGTTCTGACCCTCAATAGTAGACTCAATGCCTTCAGGATCTTCCATCTCAACCGGATGTGAAAAACCAAGGGATAAGGTTAATTTCTTGCCGGATTTTGCTGCTCTGTAACCTACACCGTTTACTTCCAGCTTCTTCTCATAACCCTGAGTTACACCTACAACCATGTTGTTGATCAGTGTTCTGGTCAGACCATGCAGAGATTTCATTCTCTTTAAATCGTTAGGTCTTGTTACGGTTACAACTGCTCCTTCTACTTTGATATCCATCTCAGGAGCTAATACTCTTTCGAGTGTTCCTTTGGGACCCTTAACGGTCACTTTGTTATTTTCTGCAACTTCTACAGTTACACCTGCAGGAATCGCGATTGGCATTCTACCTATACGTGACATGCCCGTACCTCCTATAAATTATATGGGATAATATTGTTATCAGTTCAAAATCTCTTGCGAGAAACTTACCATACGAAAGCGAGTACTTCGCCACCAACGCCCAGCTCTCTAGCCTTCTTGTCGGTGATCACACCCTGGTTGGTGGAAACGATGGCGATACCAAGTCCACCCAATACTCTGGGCATATCTTCCTTGCCGGCATATACGCGAAGACCGGGCTTGGAGATTCTCTTGATACCGGAGATGATCTTCTCATTCTTATCAGCACCGTATTTCAGGGTGATGTGAATGTCCTTGAAGTTTCCGTTTTCGATGATTTCGTAATTCTTAATGTAACCTTCCTCTAAAAGAATGTCAGCAATTGCTAATTTCATCTTAGAAGCAGGAACATCTACTGTGTCGTGTTTTGCAGTGTTCGCATTACGGATTCTTGTAAGCATATCTGCAATAGGATCGCTCATAGTCATTTTATATTTCCTCCTTCTTACCAACTTGCTTTCTTAACACCGGGGATCTGGCCCTTGTATGCTAACTCACGGAAGCAAACTCTGCAAATTCCGTATTTTCTTAAGTAAGCATGTGGACGTCCACAAATTTTGCAACGGGTATAAGCCTGAGTAGAAAACTTAGCTTTACGCTGCTGTTTTAACTTCATTGATGTCTTTGCCATCAGAATTTACCTCCTTATTATTTCGCGAACGGCATGTTGAATAATCTAAGTAATTCACGTGCCTCTTCATCGGTCTTAGCAGTAGTTACGAAAATGATGTCCATACCTCTGGTCTTATCAATCTTATCGTACTCGATCTCGGGGAAGATGATCTGCTCCTTGATACCAAGTGCATAGTTACCTCTTCCGTCGAAGCCGTTAGGGTTAACACCTCTGAAGTCACGTACACGAGGTAATGCCAGGTTCACAAGACGATCCATGAACTCATACATTTTTTCACCGCGCAGTGTGGTCTTACATCCGATAGCCATACCTTCACGAATCTTGAAGTTAGCAACGGACTTTTTAGCTTTGGTAAGAACTGCTTTCTGACCGGTAATGGTCTCCATATCCTTCACAGCGCTTTCCAGAACCTTTGCGTTGTCTTTTGCTTCGCCAACGCCCATATTTATAACAATTTTGTCAAGCTTGGGAACTTCCATAACGTTCTTGTAGCCAAACTTTTTGGTCATTGCATCAATGATCTCTGCATTGTATAACTCTTTCAGTCTGCTCATTTAACTCTTCTCCTTTCCACCGATCAGTCGATCACTTCTCCGGTTGATTTTGCGATACGAACTTTCTTACCGTCCTCAACCTTGAAGCCAACTCTGGTAGCTTTTCCCTTGTGAACGTACATAACGTTGGACAAGTCGATGGGAGCTTCTTTCTGAACGATACCGCCGTTGGGGTTAGCCTGAGAAGGTTTTGTGTGCTTTGTGATCATGTTCACACCTTCTACGAGAACCTTGCCATTCTTCACGTCTACAGAAAGAACTTTTCCTTCTTTGTTATTGTCTTTACCGGCGATTACTTTAACAGTGTCGCCCTTTTTGATTTTCAGTGTTGACATTTGGCACCTCCTTATAATACTTCAGGAGCAAGGGAAACAATCTTCATGAACTGTTTCTCACGGAGCTCTCTTGCAACCGGTCCAAAGATACGGGTTCCTTTCGGAGTCTTGTCATCTTTGATAATAACTGCAGCGTTCTCGTCGAATTTGATATAAGAACCGTCTTTACGACGAGCGCCCTTAACGGAACGAACAACAACTGCCTTTACAACGTCACCTTTTTTTACAACGCCGCCTGGTGTTGCATCTTTTACAGAAGCAACGATTATGTCGCCGATCTGTGCATATCTTCTTGTAGAGCCGCCCATAACACGGATACAAAGCAGTTCTTTTGCACCGGTATTATCAGCAACTTTAAGTCTGGTTTCCTGCTGAATCATGCTATTTCTCCTTCCAAATCAAGGCATATTGAAACATGCCCGGGCGATTATTTTACTCTTTCTACGATTTCCACAAGTCTCCATCTCTTATCTTTAGAGAGAGGTCTTGTTTCCATAACCTTAACGGTATCACCAATGTTGCACTCGTTGTTCTCATCATGTGCTTTCAGCTTGTAAGTGTTCTTTACAACCTTACCGTACAGAGGATGTTTCACATGCTCTTCGATAGCAACAACGATTGTTTTATCCATCTTGTTACTGGTTACTTTACCAGTACGTGTTTTTCTTAAATTCCTTTCCACGGATCTGTCTCCTTTCTTTGCCCGCTACTTCCGATTAAGCTCTTGCCTTCTCGGTGATTACAGTCTGAATACGTGCAATATTTCTTCTTACTTCTTTAATTCTTGCAGTATTATCCAGCTGGTTGGTAGCGTTCTGGAATCTCAAATTGAAAAGTTCTTTCTTTGCAGCAACTAATTCCTGAGCCAGTTCTGCTTCGGATTTGGTCTTTAATTCTTCTACAAACTTGTTTGTCTTCATTATGATACACCGCCTTCCAAATCTGCTTTAGAAACGATTTTACATTTACAAGGAAGCTTATGCATAGCAAGACGTAATGCTTCACGGGCATCTGCTTCGGCAACGCCGCCGATCTCAAACAGTACGCGTCCGGGCTTTACTACTGCTACCCAGTACTCCAGAGTACCTTTACCGGAACCCATACGAGTTTCAGCAGGCTTTGCTGTTACAGGCTTGTCAGGGAAAATCTTGATCCAAACTTTACCTGTACGCTTTGTATAACGGGTCAGAGCCACACGGGCTGCCTCGATCTGATTAGATTTAATCCATGCAGGCTCAGCTGCTACTAAGCCAAATTCACCGTAGGAAAGTGTATTTCCTCTTAACGCTTTACCAGCCATCGTGCCACGGAACTGCTTACGACGCTTAACTCTCTTAGGCATTAACATTATTTATCGCTCCCTTCTGGTTTAGCTCCTTTTGTAGGAAGGATCTCGCCCTTATAAACCCAAACTTTTACGCCAACTTTACCATAGGTGGTATCTGCCTCTGCGAAACCGTAATCGATATCAGCTCTCAGTGTCTGAAGGGGAATGGTTCCCTCGCTGTAGAACTCGCTTCTTGCGATATCTGCACCGCCCAGACGACCGGAACAGCAGGTCTTGATACCAAGTGCGCCAGCCTTCATGGTTCTTCCCATGCAAGACTTCATAGCACGTCTGAAGGAAACACGGTTCTCCAGCTGCAGAGCAATGTTCTCTGCTACCAGCTGAGCATCTCTGTCAGGTCTCTTGATCTCTTTGATGTCAACCAGAACCTTCTTGTCTGTCAGCTTGGACAGTTCCTTCTTGGTTACTTCGATTTCAGCACCGCCCTTACCGATCACAACACCGGGCTTTGCGGTATAAATAACAACTTTAACTCTGTCGGATGCTCTCTCGATCTCAATCTTGGAAACACCGGCACTGTATAATTTCTTTTTCAGGAACTTTCTGATGTTGTAGTCTTCTACCAGGTAATCGGAGAACTCAGCATCAGCGTACCATTTGGAATCCCAATCTTTAATAACGCCGACTCTAAGGCCGTGAGGATTAACTTTCTGTCCCATTTTCTTTCCTCCTTACTTCTTCTCATCCAGAACAACGGTAATGTGGCTCATAAGCTTTTCGATTCTGTAAGCTCTGCCCTGCGCTCTGGGTCTTACTCTCTTCATTGTAGGACCTTTGTTTGCATAACATTCTGCAATGTAAAGGTTCTCAGTGTTCATACCGTTATTGTTCTCAGCGTTTGCAATAGCAGACAGTAATAACTTCTTGATCACGCTGGAAGCGTATCTGGGATTGTATTCCAGGATAGCCAGTGCAGACTGCACATCCTTGCCTCTAATGGCATCTAAAACGAAACATGCTTTCTGAACAGACACTCTAGCGTAAGATAACTTTGCTGAAGGTCTTGTATCTTTCTGCGCATTTCTTTCTCTCTTAATTTGGGATCTATGTCCTTTTGCCATGATTAAAACCTCCTTATCTTACTTTGGACTTCTTCTCGTCCTTGCCATGTCCTCTGTAGGTTCTGGTAGCAATGAACTCGCCGAGTTTGTGGCCAACCATATCTTCAGTTACATATACAGGCACGTGCTTTCTTCCGTCATGAACTGCAATAGTGTGTCCAACGAAGGAAGGGAATATTGTGGAACGACGGGACCAGGTCTTGATAACCTGCTTCTGTCCTGCCGCATTTAAAGCATCAACTTTTTTCAGCAAACTTTCATCTGCGAAAGGTCCTTTTTTAAGTGATCTAGCCATTGTCTTTCCTCCTCAATTATTTGATTGCTCTACCGTCGCGTCTTCTTACGATCAGCTTATTGGAAGCTTTCTTCTGCTTTCTGGTCTTCAGACCCAGAGCAGGCTTGCCCCAAGGTGTGCTGGGACCTGGACGTCCAATACCGGTCTTACCTTCACCACCACCGTGAGGATGGTCATTGGGGTTCATTACAGAACCGCGAACAGTCGGGCGGATACCCATGTGACGTGTGCGTCCTGCTTTACCGATATTGATAAGGCTGTGATCAACATTACCTACAACACCAACAGTTGCGCGGCATACAAGAGGAACCATTCTCATCTCGCCGGAAGGAAGACGAAGTGTTGCGTACTTTCCTTCTTTAGCCATCAGCTGTGCGCTGTTACCTGCAGAACGAACAAGCTGTCCGCCCTTGCCGGGGTATAACTCAATGTTGTGTACCTGAGTACCAACGGGGATCTCGGATAAAGGTAAGCAGTTACCTACTCTTACTTCTGCCTCGGGACCGTTCATAACCTTCATACCGTCGGTCAGTCCTTCGGGAGCGATGATATATGCTTTCTCACCATCTGCATAGCAGATCAGAGCGATGTTAGCTGTTCTGTTAGGATCGTACTCGATACCGATTACAGTAGCAGGAATGCCATCCTTTCTTCTCTTGAAATCGATGATTCTGTACTTTCTTCTGCTTCCGCCGCCGCGGTGTCTAACAGTGATCTTACCCTGATTGTTACGACCTGCATTCTTAGCCAGAGATACACAGAGGCTCTTCTCCGGAGTGCTCTTGGTAATCTCGGAGAAATCAGAACCGGTCATGTTTCTTCTGGAAGGTGTATAGGGATTATATGTCTTAATTCCCATTGTCTTATCTCCTTTTCTTCATTGATTCTTTGCGCGGCGCTTCGCCGCATACATTAATCTGAAGCGCTCTTTGTGCTTCTTACAGGCCGGGGTACAGCTCGATGTCCTTGCTGTCCTCTGTCAGCCAAACGATTGCTTTCTTGGTCTTGGAAGTCTTACCAACTACCATACCGCGTCTCTTGTTCTTGCCGTCCATGTTGATGGTGTTTACTTTCTTGACTTTTGCACCTTCAAACATCTTCTCAACAGCTTCTTTGATCTGAGACTTGTTAGCTTCTGTATGAACTAAGAATGTGTATTTCTTCTCGCCCATGCCAGCCATACTCTTCTCGGTAATAACTGGTTTGAGGATTACGTCATAGTATTTAATGTCTGCCATTATGCGTACACCTCCTCAATCTTTGCTACAGCGTCCTTGGTCAGAACTACTGTGTTAGCCTTCATCACGTCATATACGTTGATGGTGTTTACCAAAGTGGTATCTACAGTCGGGATATTCTTTGCGGATTTTACAACGTTAGCGTCGTTCTCTGCCAGAACTACCAGGCCCTTATTTACATTCAGGTTGCTCATTACTGTTGCAAAGTTCTTGGTCTTGATCTCGTCGAACTTCAGCTCATCTACAACGATCAGCTTGCTGTCCTGAACTTTGCTGGTCAAAGCAGACTTCAGTGCTGCTCTCTTCTCTTTCTTGTTCATCTTGAAAGAGTAGTCGCGGGGAACGGGAGCAAATACAACACCGCCGCCGGTCCACTGAGGAGCTCTGGTTGAACCCTGTCTTGCATGACCGGTACCTTTCTGTCTCCAAGGTTTTCTTCCGCCACCGGATACTTCAGAACGGGTCTTTGCCTTCTGAGTTCCCTGACGATTATTTGCAAGCTGCTGTACAACTGCCATGTGTACCAGATGCTCGTTAATCTCTACACCGAATACTGCATCGTTTAATTCGATTGTACCAACTTCTTTGCCTTCCATATTATATACAGCTACGTTTGCCATCTGATTGGTCCTCCTTCCTTAAACTATGCCTGAACCTTTACGGATTCTTTGATGGTTACTAATGCTTTCTTAGGTCCCGGTACAGCACCCTTAACAAGCAGCAGATTCTTCTCAGCATCTACTCTTACAACTTCAAGGTTCTG
>JAFYSG010000085.1 GCA_017559435.1 Lachnospiraceae bacterium | reverse complement strand
GGTTATGGCAAGTATTGCATTGACATGGAAGTAAATGATATTTCCGTGATCAAATATCCTTGTGCTCAGTATATTGAGCAGTCCAGGCAGGAGTTGGTGGACCGATTGACGGAAGATGATAAGGCCCTGATTTTGAAGGCTTTTATTCGGGATATGGACCGACTGAAGGAACAGATTGCGGAAAGCAGCAGTGTGGGAGATAAGATCCTGATTTTGACGGATCCTGTGTGTACCATGGATGTGAGAGAACGGATTTTTAGGGATATCATCGAAATGTATGAGCCGGAGGGTACTATTTTCTTAAAGCCCCATCCCAGAGACTATCTGGATTATAGGACGCTGTTTGCAGAGTATCCTCAGTTTGATGCCACAGTACCTATGGAAATGTTAAATTTCTTCCCGGGGCTTCGGTTTAAGAAGGTGGTGGCAGTGCTGACAGAGATCAAGGCCATACAGTTTGCAGATGAGATGGTGCGCCTTGGCGAAGACTTTATGGATAAATATGAGGATCCGTTGATCCATCGGCAGAATGAGCAGATTTAGAAAAGGTTAGGTTATAGATATATGCAACAGATACTGAAGAAGTTAAGAGTGTTATTGGATAAGAAGCAGAAGCGGACTATGGCGGGGTTGATTGTGCTGATGGTGCTCGGGGCTGCGCTGCAGACGGCCGGTGTGGGAATTATTGGGCCGGTGATGAGTAAGATCATGGATAGTAGTGCCATAGAAAGTAATGAGATTTTGAATTATTTTTATAGGCTGCTTGGGGGTGGTTCTAAGGAGCGGTTTATGATCTTGATCATGGTGGCTATGATCATGGTTTTTGTGGTGAAGAATGCGTTTTTGTTTATTCAGCAAAAGCTGACCTTTGCCTTCGTGTATACCAACCAGTTTCGAACTTCTGAGAGGATGATGCGTAATTACTTGCGCAGAGGGTATGAGTTTTATCTGAATGCGGATACGGCAGTGGTACAGAGAAATATTACTTCTGACGTAAACAATATGTATGCGTTGATCCTGGCACTTTTGCAGCTTCTGTCGGATGGGATCGTGTCGTTGTTTGTAGTATCTTTTTGTTTTGTGCAGAATGGGGCTATGACCATTTTGATCGCTGTGGTGATGATCCTGCTTTTGTGGGTGATCAAGAAGGTGTTGAAGCCTATTATGCATAAGGCCGGTAAGGATAATCAGGATTATTATAGTGGGTTGTTTAAATGGATCTCTCAGACGGTGCAGGGCATCAAGGAGGTTAAGATCTGCTGTAAGGAGCAGTATTTTGTAAAAGAATATGTAAAATGCGGTACCGGATATGTAAATGCGGTCCAGAAATATAGTTTGTATAATAACGTGCCGAAGCTACTGATAGAGACAGTCTGTGTCATGAGTATGGTGGGATATATGATTTACATGGTGCTGAGCGGGGTGCCTACGGAGGATATGATCAATTCTATCACCACATTTGCAGCAGCAGCGCTGGTTTTACTGCCCAGTGTGAACCGTATCAATAACCAGATCAATTCCATTGCTTATTTTGAGCCATTCTTTATGGGTGTCAGTGATAATCTGCAAGATGAGATCAATGGAGACAAAGTGGATATGTCTTTTGCTACCGATGATGATCGAAAGTTGCCTATCAAACAGCGTATTGAGATGAAGGATATCACCTATGCTTATCCCAATACCGAGAAATTGATCTTTGACCGGGCGCAGCTTATGATCCCTGTGGGGAAATCCGTGGGAATCGTGGGAACTTCCGGTGCCGGAAAGAGTACGGTGGTGGATATCTTGCTGGGACTTTTGGAACCGAAGAACGGTGAGATTCTGGCAGATGGTCAGAACGTCAAGGAGAATGGAAATTATCGCCCTTGGCTTAAAAATATCGGATATATTCCTCAGATGATCTTTATGCTGGATGATACCATTCGCAGGAATGTGGCTTTCGGTGTGCCTGATGATCAAATTGATGAGAAGAGATTGTGGGAGGTGCTTAAAGAAGCCCAGCTGGATGAATTTATCCGTCAGCTTCCGGAAGGATTGGACACCGGTATCGGGGAAAGAGGCATTCGTCTGTCCGGCGGCCAGCGCCAGCGTATCGGTATCGCCAGGGCATTGTATCATGATCCGGAAGTGATGATTCTGGATGAGGCTACTTCTGCACTGGATAATGATACCGAGGCTGCTATCATGGAGTCCATCAATAGATTGCACGGACGAAAGACCCTGATCATCATTGCACATCGCCTGCAGACCATTGAGAAATGTGATGTGGTTTACCGGGTGGAAAATGGGAAAGCCAAGATCGAAAGAGGACAGTTGTAGGTGGTAACGTCGGGAAGGAAGTTAGAATGAAGCTGAGCATTATCGTGCCCGTCTATAATATGGCGGCGGAAGGGAAATTGGAATATTGTCTGGATTCGTTGATGGCACAGACCATAGAGGAGTATGAAGTAATCGCGGTAAATGATGCTTCCACAGATCATTCGTTGGAGATTCTCAGGGACTATGAAAGACGCTATCCTGATAAAATGAAAGTAGTTACGTACCCTGACAACAGACGCCAGGGCGGCGCCAAAAATGCCGGCTTGAAAATTGCCGGTGGTGACTGGATTGGTTTTGTAGACAGTGACGACTGGGTGTCTTATGATTGCTATGAAAAACTTCTTGTGAGGGCTGAGGAGACAGGAGCTGACATGGTGGGTTGTGATTACAGTCTGGTACATGAGCACACTTTCGAGCCCGGGGAGATCATTCACAATAATACTGCGGACCAGACAGGTCTGCTTGACCGTGAGAAACATGGTAAGCTGATCATGCGCTCCGGCAGTATGGTCATTAAGATCTACCGTCATAGTATCATCAAAGAAAATAACCTTAATTTTCCGGAGAGGATTTTTTACGAGGATAATTGTGCAGGGCCGGTCTGGAGTCTGTATTTTACTCATTTTGAGAGAGTAGAGGAGCCACTGTATTATTATTATCAGCATCAGGCCTCCACAGTACACCGAATCACAGAACAAAAGTGCAGAGATCGTATGAAGGCCGGGGAACTTTTGTATGATGAGTTTTTAAAAAGAGGATTTTTGGAGGAGTACTGTACGGAACTGGAATACCGGTTTTGTGAGCTTTATTATGTCAATACGCTGTTCTCTTATATGCTCGGGATGAAACGTCGGAAGCTTTCCTTTGTGAAAGAACTGTATGCAGGGATGATGCAGCATTTTCCGGCATTTGAGGAAAATCCTTATTATCAGAAGAATACCGGAGAAGAGGAAAAATACTTTATCGGGCTTCAGAAGAAGAGCGTGGCTGTGTCCTTCTATTATTATTTGCTGAAATTTAGGGTGCGCCAAGTGCGGAAGATAATAGGTATATAGTGAAAAAGGTTAGTAAATCACGTAATAAGATATTGTTTTACTACCCCTACATCTACTATACTGATTGTAGTAATTAACATATCATTTCATAAAGGATTGGTAATTAAATGAATACAATATTGGAACAGAATAAAGCGTGGATTGATGCGACTTGGGGGAAAATCGACAAGAAGTTAGCAAAGAAGGCTGTAAAGAGCCGTAACAAGCTTCCTTATACGACAGTAAACGGTGAGCATGATGATAGGTCTGAGAAAGGTGTTACCTGGTGGACCAATGGTTTCTGGGGCGGTATGATGTGGCTGATGTATAAGGAGACCGGCAATGAGGAATACAGAAAGACTGCTGAGCGTTCAGAGGAAATTATGGACAGTGCCCTGAAAAACTATAAAGCACTACATCATGACGTAGGCTTTATGTGGCATCTGACCAGTGGTGCAAGCTACCGTCTTACCGGTAATACAGCATCTTTAAACAGAAACCTTTTTGCGGCGGCCTCCTTGAGTTCCAG
>JAFYSG010000084.1 GCA_017559435.1 Lachnospiraceae bacterium | reverse complement strand
CCCAGATTCAAATAGGCATAGCTCTCAAAGGATACACAGTAAGCATCTGATTTCTTACCAATGGCCACCGGCGTTCTTCCAAGCTTATCTCTGGCAGCATAGATTCCTCTGGGTGTCAGGATCAAGACCGTCATAGAACCCTGAATCATTTCCTGGGCATATTGGATTCCTTCTACCAAATTTTCTCTCTGATTTACCAGGGAAGCCACAAGCTCCGTAGCATTGATATCTCCGCCGCTCATCTCCAGGAAATGAGAATGTCCTTTGTCAAACAATTCCTTCACGATTTCATCGGTGTTATTGATCTTACCCACTGTGGTGATGGCATAGGTGCCATGATGGGAACGGACGATCAGAGGCTGTGGCTCATAATCAGAGATACAGCCAATTCCCAGATTTCCCTTCATGGTATTCATATCTTTATCGAACTTGGTACGAAATGGTGCATTTTCAATATTATGGATCGCCCTGTCATACCCTTTCTCCTTATCATATACTGCCATTCCGGCACGACGTGTTCCCAGATGAGAATGATAGTCTGTACCGAAGAAAAGGTCAAATACGCAATCCTCTTTTGAAGCTACTCCAAAAAATCCACCCATGTGTTTTATCTCCTTTGTTTCTCTTACTTTTATACGTTGATTTCCGCCTTAGCACCAAGCAGTTCTTTATTTGCCTCCAGAATGGGGTTTACCACATTGCCAAGGAATGCATCCACCTGCTCTTTGGAACGTCCTATATATTTTGCCGGATCCATAGCCTCTTTCAAATCCTCTAAGGTCATGTTAAATTCCGGATCTTTAGCAATCAACTCCAGCAGGTTATTTTCGCCACCCTCCACTTTTACGTTGCGTCCGGCTTCCATAGACAACTCGCGAATCTTTTCATGAAGCTCCTGGCGGTTTCCTCCCTTTTTCACTGCATCCATCATGATATTTTCAGTGGCCATGAAAGGCAGTTCACTTCTCAGATGCTTCTCGATCACCTTGGGATATACCACCAGCCCATCCACCACATTCAGACACAGATCCAAAATACCGTCAACGGCCAGAAATCCCTCCGGAATGGAAAGTCTCTTATTGGCAGAATCATCCAGCGTTCGCTCAAACCACTGAGTAGCAGAAGTGATGGCCGGATTCAGTGCATCGATCATCACATATCGGGAAAGGGAGGTGATGCGCTCACTTCTCATGGGATTTCTCTTATAGGCCATGGCCGAGGAACCGATCTGGTTCTTCTCAAAAGGCTCTTCCACTTCTTTCAGATGCTGCAGCAGACGAATATCATTACTCATCTTGTGGGCGGAAGCAGCGATCCCCGAAAGCACATTGGCCACTCTGGTATCTACTTTACGGGAATAGGTCTGACCGGACACCGCAAAACAATCCTGAAAACCCATTTTGGCAGCGATCATCGGATCGATCTTGTCAATGGTCTCCTGATCCCCATCAAACAGCTCCAGAAAAGAAGCCTGGGTACCTGTGGTTCCCTTAGAGCCCAATAGCTTCATATTACCAAGTACATGCTCCAGATCCTCCAGATCAAGGCAGAACTCCTGCAGCCATAACGTGGCACGTTTCCCCACAGTAGTAGGCTGTGCAGGCTGAAAATGGGTAAATGCCAATGTAGGCTGTGCTTTGTACTTATCTGCAAAATCTGCCAGCTTAGCCATGACGTTTACAAGCTTCTTCTTCACCAGCTTAAGAGCCTCTGTCATGACGATAATGTCTGTATTGTCACCCACATAACAAGAGGTGGCTCCAAGATGAATGATACCTGCAGCGTTAGGACACTGCTGACCATAAGCATACACATGACTCATCACATCATGGCGCACTTCCATCTCTCTGGCCTTGGCCACATCGTAATTAATATCTTCCGCATGAGCCTTCAGCTCATCAATATGCTCTTTCGTGATCACCGGCTTACCATTCCGGGACAATCCCAGTTCTCTCTCCGTCTCTGCCAGCGCGATCCAAAGCTTACGCCAAGTACGAAACTTTTTATCCGATGAAAAGATATATTGCATCTCTTTGCTGGCATAACGTTCAGAAAGGGGGCTTTGATATCTGTCTGTGCTCATTACTGCCTCCTATCATTCAACTAATGGAACTGTTATTAGTATAACCCACAAAAGTCCAGAAATCAATACACATAAAATGGCACAATGAAATTTTATTCATTGTGCCAAAAACAAGCACTTTAAGCGTTCATTTTTCCAATAAATTCCCGAACACGCGTATTGGAAGAAGTAAAAATTTCCTCCGGCGTACCCTGCTCCTGGATCAAGCCCTGTTCCATAAAAATAATACGGTCTGACACTTCTCTGGCAAACTGCATCTCATGGGTTACGATGATCATGGTCATCTTTTCCTTTGCCAGCTCTTTGATAACCTTCAACACCTCTACCGTAAGCTCGGGATCCAGTGCAGAAGTAGGTTCGTCAAAGAACAGTATCTTCGGCTGCAAAGCCAGCGCCCTTGCAATGGACACCCTTTGCTGCTGACCGCCGGAAAGCTGAAAAGGGTAGGCTTCTGCCTTGTCCTCAAGCCCCAGCTGGCGAAGAAGCTTCCAAGCTCTTTCTTCTGCTTCTTTACGCGAGATCTTATCTACACTCACAGGTGCATCGATAATGTTCTTCATTACCGTATAGTGTGGGAACAGATTAAAATTCTGGAACACCAGACCAAAGGTTCTCTTGATCTGCTTCATCTGATCCTTAGGAGCCAACACACACTTTACATCACCCTTTTTATCTGTCTTCTCCCAGACAGCACGCTGTCCCTGATAGATCAGCTCACCGCCATCCATCTGCTCAAGCATGGTTGCACAGCGAAGCAAAGTAGACTTACCGGAGCCGGAGGGACCGATGATAGATACCACTTCTCCTTCCTCTACAGTCAAAGAGATATCCTCCAGAACGCCCTTGCCGTCAAAGCCCTTTTTCATATGATTGATTTCCAACAGCCTGCTGCCCATACGTTCCTCCTAGCGGTAATAACTAAACTTCTTTTCCAATCTTTCCATGACCCACGCAACAACCAGATTGAATATGTAATAAAATACACCTGCCGCCATCAGCGGAAGGATATTTGCCTCCGCAGCAGCAATCTGCTTTGCTTTTGTAAACATCTCGGCCACCGAAATGGTAAAAGCAAGTGACGTGTCCTTTACCAGTGTGATGGTCTCATTGGTCACAGGCGGAAGCACTCTCTTAAACACCTGGGGCAAAATGATCTTAAAGAACGTCTGCACCTTATTATATCCCAAAATCTGTGCCGCCTCATACTGTCCTGCCGGAATAGATTCAATCCCTGCCCGATAGATCTCAGCAAAGTAAGCTGCATAATTGATAGCGAATGCAATGATCACTGCCGGGAAACGAAAGCCGTTGCCCATCCTAATCCTAAAAACATAGAAGGGTCCAAAATATACTACCAGTATCTGCAGCATAAGAGGTGTTCCTCTCATCACTGAAATATAAGCTTTCACAATGGCCCGGATAATACGGTTTTTGGACATCCTTCCAAAGGCTACGATCAAGCCCAACGGCATAGAGAACACAAGTGTCAGCACAAAAATCTGTACCGTAACCAAAAAGCTCTCAGCCAGCTGTGCCATCACAGCCCCCAAATCCAATACCATACTATAGATATCTAACAAGATGTTCCATATAGTGTCCATATTACCTCTTATCCTTCTTCCCCGGTAGTGTCAGGCAGTCCTTTATTTTCCTATACAAATGCTGTCAGTCAATCCCCACTTTTCTGCAATCTTTGCAAACGTACCATCTTCTGCCATTGCATTCAGGGTCTCCTGAATCTTATCTCTCAGATCTTCATTGCCAAGAAGAAAGCCTACACCATACTGCTCTGTTGCCAGCTTATTCTCTTCTCCGGGAAGCATCATAAATGCGCCTTCCTTACGGCTTGCGATCTGATACTGAGCCACACCGATATCGATGGCTACTGCATCCACAGCGCCCTGCTCCAGATCCATAAATGCGGTATTGTAATCAGCGTACTCGATCAGCTGTTTGAAAGAATCTCTCAGCGCAATGTTTTCCTTATTCTTTTCATCATTCAATGCAGCCAATGCAGAAGACTCCTTCTGAACAGCCACTACCTTTCCCTTTAACTCAGCCTTTGTCTTGATACCGGATTCTGTTGCAACAGCAAATACCTGACTGTTATCTACATAGGGTTCTGACCATGTATACAAATCTTCTCTGCCATTAATGGTAAAACCATTCCAGATACAATCGATGGAACCTGTGGAAAGCTCCATATCTCTGGCATCCCAGTCAATAGGCTGTTTTACCAGCTCCCATTTATTTCTCTTACATACTTCAGCAGCCAGATCCAGGTCAAAACCTACATACTCGCCATTCTCCAGATAACCGTAAGGAGGGAAACTTGCGTCAAAACCAACTGTCAGGGTGGTCATATCCTCCACAGGAGTACCTACAGCACTACCATTCTTCTCCTCTTCCTTCTGACCACAGCCTGCAAACATGGCAGCTGCCATAGCCATAACACTTAACCATACTAAAACTTTCTTCATCATATCCTCCATTCTGCAAGTTATAGTGTCTTTTTACATAAATGTAAAGCATTCCGCATGTGCAGCACACTTTATTCTGCTAACTTGCTAATACGGTGATATATTATCATGTTGTTCCATGCTTGTCAAGTGTGAAAACCATCTAAAATCCCCTAAGACGTAACACTTCACCCCCAGTGATGTTCAGCCCACAATCATACGGTAATCCTCTTTCAACACCTGTAACAGTCTGCAGTTATCATCCAGATAACTTCTCTCGTCCTCTTCCCTAAGCAGAGCCCGTTCTGCCAGACGTAATCGATCCACTTCCTTCTCCCACTGTTCATTCAGCTTCTCCACCTCTTTCTCTAAAGCAAGAGCATTTTCAGAATATTCCGGAACCGATGCCACGAATGCAATATAATCCTGATCTTTCAGTCCCATTCGCTTGGCAGCCAAAAACAAAAGCAAACTCTCCTGAGCACCATCTGCATCATAGGCTGCAAAAAAGCTCTCTGCCGCCTCTTCATACTTCATCAGCCCTGCCAAAGCAGTTCCTTTATTATGAAGCAAGGCTGCATATAAGCCCGTTCCCTGCTGTGCATTTCCCTTCGCCGCCTCATCCCATCCGGTCAGCAGCACGTCATACTCCCTGACTGCCGTCAGAAATTTGCGTTGCTCCACCAAAGAATCGATCCGCAGCTTCCGCTTCTCTAACACATTCAGGCCCGCACCCTGCTTCAGGGTCTGCACCGCCTTCTGCACCGTCTCAGCATCATAAAAACCGGTATATTCCAGAATGCAAGCCACAAAGGCACTAAAGGAGCCTTTCCGGTGTACCATACGATGTAGCTCCCCTGCCAGATCCTCAAGGCCACACTCCTGCCTAAGCCAATCCACCAACCGATCTCCCATAATATCCGTATCCAACAAATAGGCATTTTCCTTCAAACAAAAGCAAAGCTCTTCCACACAATAGACCTTCAGATTCAATCCTTCAAAACAAAAGGGATGAACCCCATAATTTCCAACACACAACCTGGCATCCATAACCATCAACCTCTCTACTCATACAGTCCCAGGGTCTCTTTCCACACCTGATGACTGGCCGGTCTAAACTCTCCAAATCCCAGATCCTCAGCAGTCACCGAAAGCTGTTCCTCCGTCATCATCTGCACCGTCAACAGTATCCGTGCCACTCCGGCGGGCAATCCCTCAAGGGTCATCCGTGCGATCTTGCCCTTCTTACCATTTAAGGGTGTGACCACCAGATCAAAGGAATTTCCTTCTCTCAAATAAAATTCACACACGTTTGTGGCCTCGTACCAATTGCCCCCGGCATTCAGAAGCACACAATAAGATTCTTCGCCTCTTCTGCACACTTGCATCCCCACATTACTTTTCAGCTTATCAGTGCCCAAGAACACGTTGCTTTTTCCCATAGTACTGGGCCTAATCCGCTCCATCATTCCCAGACAGGCCCCCTGGCTGTACAGATTACTGCCCAAGAACACCCGTCTGCCCTGACACAGAAACCGCAGAGACTCCTTCATCCATTCACTGTCAAAAGCTTCTCCGATCAGATACACCGCAGATATCCGTTCTTCACCGCATACCTTCCGTGCAATTTTATGAAACTCCAAATCCAATCCATCATAGCCTTTTGGCGCATCGGTCTCAGACAACGCCATAGAATAATCTCCGGCCTCCCTGAAATCGTATTCCTCCCGGCGGATAAACACTGCCCTGGGCGTGGTCCTTCCATTGCTCTCCATACGGTAAGCCAGAATTTTACTTCCCTCCCACTGCATCATCACCACGGAAAAGGTCCGAAGTTCCTCAGGCTGATGAATCATATACTGATAAAAGCTTTCTTCATAATTCTGAAAACAGATATGCTTGGCCTTGATACCTGCCCCTGCCACCACTCTGCCAAGCACCTGTATCAACCGCTCATCCATTTCCTCGCAAGTGATCATAAAAGCACCGATCCGATCCACACTGCCTGCCACCGAAAGAAGGCTTAAGCTTTTCTTTACAAATAACGTTAAAAGAGCCGCCGGATCATAAGGTTCTCCCTCAATCTGCACCGTTTCACCATCTCTTGCCAGGGGCAGAAGATGGTCTACTAAAATCCCCTCATCCTCTGCTGCCGCCCGCAGAGCTTCTTTTCCGTATAGCCATTGATTCACACCATATTTTTTGCATAGCACCGTGGGAATATTGTAAATCTGGGTACCGGCCACACTGGCAGCCGTCTCCACCTTACTGGTATCCGCCGTATAATAACTGATCTGCGAATGACTTTGCCCCAGATCATACCCTACAATGATTTTGCTGTTTCCCGATTTTAAAATCATATCTGCTACCTCATAGTAAACAGTCTGTTACTCAAATATTCTTTATGATATAT
>JAFYSG010000083.1 GCA_017559435.1 Lachnospiraceae bacterium | reverse complement strand
CAGATGGTACGTACTCTCCTGCTGAGCTTGTTGAGTACGCTTGTGAAAAAGGGCTTGCGGCGTTTGCTTTGACAGACCATGATACTGTGGATGGGTTGGATGAGGCTATACGGTGTGCGCAGGAACTGCACGAAGCCGGGAGGTGTGTTCCGGAGGTGATTCCGGGGATTGAATTTTCTACGGAATATCATGGGAAGGATGTGCATATTTTAGGGCTTTATATTGATTACCGTAATGAGCATTTTCGCGGGAAGCTTAAGGAGTTTGTGGATTCCAGAACTTTACGTAATCAAAAGATGTGTAGGCTTTTGCAGGAAGCGGGGATTGATATCACTTATGAGAAGTTATGTAAGGAATTTCCTGACTGTGTGATCACCAGGGCGCATTATGCCAGGTATCTGTTGGAGCATGGATATATCAGAAGCTTACAGGAGGCTTTTGACCGGTTTGTGGGGGATCACTGTCCCTATTATGTGCCCAGGGAAAAGGTGACGCCGGTGCAGGCTATCAAGCTCATCTTGGAAGCAGACGGTATTCCCATTCTGGCTCATCCCTTGTTATATCATCTGAGTGACAGCAGACTGGAGACCCTTGTAAAAGAATGTAAAGAGGCTGGCCTTATGGGAATTGAAGCGATCTATTCTACTCATAACCCGTCAGAAGAACGTCAGATGCGCAGACTGGCTGATAAATATCATCTGCTTTTAAGCGGCGGTTCTGATTTCCACGGTGTCAACAAACCCGGTCTTGACCTTGCTTCCGGCTATGGCAAGCTTGTGATACCACAAGACATTCTTACTACACTGAAAAAGACCCGCGTGAATCTGCTCTTTACCGACATGGACGGCACCCTGTTAAATGACAAAAGTGAAATTGATCCTATCACCAAAGAAGCTCTGGATAAGATGACTGCCAGGGGACACCACCTGATCCTCTCTTCCGGCAGACCCCTGCCCAGCATCCTGGAGGTTCGGGCAAAACACGGCATTGAATACCCTAATATGCTGATCATCTCCAACAACGGTGCGCTGATCTATGACTGCGATACAGCCTCCAACATACTGGTGCACCGCCTGGAGCTTCCTGATATCCGCTTTATCGTGGGTGAAGCCAAGAAACGTGGTCTACACATCCACGCCTACACAGACAAAGAAATCGTCAGCCACGGCATGAACGATGAACTGCGTTTCTACACCAGCAGGATTCACCTGCCCGTCAAATGCGTGGAAAGTATCCCTGACAGCTTGGAGCAAGGCTCCTTCAAGCTCCAGTGCATCCACTTGACAGACCGCTCCAAGCTGGAAGACTTCAGAGCACACCTGCTGCCTCACTTATGTGGGAGGGTACAGATCATCTTCTCCAACGATCAGTATCTGGAGATTCTGCCTGCCGGCGCCGGCAAAGGAAGTGCACTGCTCTTCGTGGAACAATACCTTCATGTGCCACACAGCCACACCTTCGCTGCCGGAGACGCCGAAAACGACCTATCCATGCTAAAAGCCGCCGGAACCGGCATCGCCATGGCCAATGCCACAGATGCGGTAAAAGAGGTTGCTGACATTGTTACGTCGCAGGATAATAACCATGATGGATTGGTTGAGATCATTGATAAATATTTTGCTTAATAAAACAGGCTGCACCTCCCACCGGAAATGCAGCCTGCATCTTCTATTTATTAGCCTTCCACGATCAGATATCTGCCATCGCCGATATCAAACACTTCAGCAGCTTCCAGGATCTCATCACCAATAGCGCCGTCAATGTCAAGTCCTTCTTCTTCAAAGAACTCGATCACCTCTTCGATGGAGTCTACTACAACTGCCATACACTCTTCCAGAAAGCTTTCAGCAGCTTCCAGATTCTCAGCCACTCTTTCAGGGAACAGCTGTAACTGATTCTTTAAGAAACATTCCAGCACTGCATCATCAAACTCATGCATACACTAACCCTCCTTTTCACCATCCGTAGGCTTCCCCTTGCGGACTTCGTATTTCTCTAATCATAATAGTAATAATAGAGAGATACGTCAATAGCATATTGTAAATTTTTGGTAGAAATACAAATTTTGTGCACAATGCCAAAATTGTACACTGCCTCTGCCCACCTACAAAAATTGCGTTGTCCCTAAATATACTTCAACGCCTCCAACGGCTGCCCAATGATGGCATCTGCCCCATTCTCTTCCAGTTCTTCCCTTTTCCGAAATCCCCACAGCACACCTACCGTAAATGCCCCAGCACTCTTGCCTGTCTGCATATCGGTACCGGTATCTCCCAGGTAGAGGATTTCTTCCACTTCCAGGCCTAGATGATCCAATATCTGATACACACCAGCCGGATCTGGCTTAATGGACACTTCCGGTTTCTGTCCTTGTATCACATCAAAATATCCTTTTCCAAACAGTGTCTCTACCACATCAATAGTCTGGGCATGGGGCTTATTGGATAACACTGTGATCTTCAGTCCCTTTTCCTTTAATGCGGTCAACAGCTCCCTGATTCCGTCATAAGGTTTCACCTGATACATACAGTTCTCTCTAAAGATTTCCCGATATCTTGCAAAAGCTTCTTCATAGTGAACCAAGTCCACATCGCCCCCTGCGATCAAGCACCTTTTGATCAGATTTGCAGCTCCGTCCCCTACAAAATATTTATAATCTTCCTCAGAAAAAGGACCATACCCCCAAGGCTCCACAGCCATGTCCGCACAATATTTAATACTTGCCAGAGAATCTGACAAGGTTCCGTCCAAATCGAAAATCACTGCTTTCTTCATAAGCATCTCCTTTCACACATTTCCTATTGTTGATATTCTTTTGTCAGATTACGTACTTCCTGATACAGCCTGCCCACCGGAAGACCTACTACGTTGTTGTAATCGCCCCGAATCCCACTAATATAGCGGGCGCAGATACCCTGAATGCCATATGCCCCGGCTTTGTCCATGGGATCCTTCGTGTCCACATAATCTTGTATCTCTTCTTCCTCCATGGGATAAAAAGTCACTTTTGTCTCTTCATGAAAACTTTTGGTCAACACCTGCCCATCTGCCAGACGGCAACATAGCGTCACACCGGTATATACATAATGAGAACGTCCCTGCAGCTTACGAAGCATCCTAAGCGCATCTTCTCTGTCTGCAGGCTTTCCCAAGATTTCACCATCACAGGCCACCACAGTATCCGCGCCGATCACCAGCACAGCGTCGTTGCCCTCCTCCGGCTCGTGGACACATACCTGAACCCCATCGCTGTCAGTTCCCGTTCCATTGCAGCCGACCTTTGATGCATATCCTTGCAGATGTTCAAACACTGCTTTTGCTTTCTGCCCGGATAATTCTTCCACCACCTCTGCCGGCAATATCTTTGTTATTCTCTCCTCCACCTGACTGACGCATATCTCAAAGTCCCAGCCAATCTGATGAAGCAGCTCTCTGCGTCTGGGAGACGCTGAAGCCAGTATGATTCTCATTTCCATCTCCTCCTCGCCTACTCATGATGCATCTTCGGCACAAATACCCTGCTGTCTTTCACCGAAGCTTCCTGTTTTGCCCGAAGTTTCTCTGCCGCTTCGGCACAGAAGGCATCCTGGGAGTTAAAGATCTCTTTTCCTCTTTTATCCACCTTCTCATACACACCGGAAGGCTTCAGGATATGAGTCTTCACTGTGTCTCGCAGCTGAAGACTCAGGATATGAAGCAGTTCTTCCTTTAGTTCCTGCCGCTCCACAGGGAACAGGATCTCTACCCGTCGCTCCAGATTTCTGGGCATCCAGTCTGCACTGCCGCAGTAGATCTCATAATGCTCGTTATTTTCAAAATAAAAGATTCTGCTGTGCTCCAGAAAATTACCCACAATAGAACGCACCGTAATATTCTCGCTGACACCGGGAATGCCCACCTTCAGGCAGCAGATACCCCTCACGATCAAGTCTATCTTCACCCCGGCTGTGCTGGCTTCGTACAAAGCTGCGATGATATCCGGATCACACAGAGAATTCATCTTCGCGATGATCCTGGCAGGACGACCCTCCAGTGCATATTTTTTCTCCCTGCCAATCAGGTACAAGAACTTATTCTTCAGCCAAAGGGGGGCCAGTGAAAGCTTATTCCATAACAGTGGTTCTGAATATCCGGACAGCATATTAAAGACAGCGGTGGCATCCTCTCCGATACTCTCAGAACAGGTAAACATACCAATATCCGAATAAAGCTTTGCCGTGGCATCATTATAATTACCGGTTCCCAAATGCACATATCTGCGGATACCATCCTCTTCTTTACGCACCACAAGTGTGATCTTGCTATGGGTCTTAAGACCTACCAGACCGTAGATTACGTGACATCCGGCCTTTTCCAACATTTTTGCCCAGACGATATTATTTTCCTCATCAAAACGGGCCTTCAGCTCTACCAGCACAGATACCTGTTTACCATTCTCCGCTGCTTGAGCCAATGCCGCAATGATAGGAGAATTACCGCTGACACGGTAAAGGGTCTGCTTGATGGCCAACACCTGAGGATCCTTAGATGCCTGGCGGATAAATTCCACCACCGGAGTAAAGGTCTGGTAGGGATGATGGAGCAGGATATCTTCCTTTCTGATCTCCTCAAAGATATCGCAGCCTGCCGGAAGCTCCGGAACAGGTTGCGGTTCATACTTGATGGTTTTTAAATGTTCAAAACCGGTAAGACCATACATCTTCATCAAAAATGTCAGATCAAGAGGACCGTCAATATGATAAATATCATTATCCGTCATGGCAAGCTCTTGCTTGATCACCTTCAGCAGCTTCTTACTCATACCTGCTTCCACTTCCAAACGGATCGCCTCACCCCACTGGCGCTTTCTAAGCTGTTTCTCAATCTCCTTCAACAGATCCGCTGCTTCGTCCTCATCAATGGTCAAGTCTGCATTTCTCATGATACGGAAAGGATGGGCACAGATAATATCATAATTCAGGAACAGCTTATCTATATTTCTCTCGATGATTTCTTCCAGAAGGATCACCTTTCTAACATTTGCTTTTTGGGGCAGTTCCACTATTCTGGACAGAACGCTGGGCACCTGCACTGTGGCAAATTCCAAATTATCCTCTGTCCCCTTCTTCCTTACCAAAGCCCCAATGTTCAGTGATTTATTTCTGATCAGGGGAAAGGGTCTGGAGGAATCCACTGCCATAGGAGTCAGCACCGGATACACATTGTCTGCAAAATACTGATCCACATATGCCGCTTCGTCACTATTAAGGTCCTCATGCTTACGGATCACATACAGTCCCACATGCTGCAGAAGAGGCAGTAAAGAGCGGTTGTATGTGGAGTATTGCTGATCCACCAGCTCATGAATCTCTGCGTTCAAAACCTCCAACTGCTCTGAAGCTGTCATTCCTGCAATATCCCGCTTTTCATAACCGGCATGGACCATATCCTTTAAGGATGCCACTCGAATCATGAAAAATTCATCCAGATTAGATGCCGTGATGCTCAAGAATTTAATGCGCTCAAACAAGGGGATATTCTTATCCCTTGCCTCACTCAGGACTCTTCTGTCAAACATGACCCAGCTTAACTCTCTGTTAGCATATAATTCAGGATTTTTTAATATACTTTCCCCATTTTCGTAAGTTTGGCTCATCTCTCTCTCCTTAAACACTGCTTCTGCTTTAAAATCTCTTTTTCTGCTTCAACACAGGTGCCACGCTGAATACTTCCTGGAAAAACCCGGCTCTCTCTTCAAAAAAGCCCTTTTCCAATGTAATATCTTCCTGAGTATCAACTGTCAGGATCAACTGATTATCCTTCAATTGCGCCTTCACGCCCTTTAATTTCTGCTTATGGCTGCGATCCAAAGAGTTGGCACTCCGAAGGATGGCAGTCAGTTTAGCCACCACCAGATATGCTTCCTTATCCAGATGAAATCCGGCTCCCACCAGCTGTCCGTAATACAAGAAATTACTGTGATTGAACCTGACCACATTGGCCACGATCTCTCGTTCCATGTGGGACAGACCGATGATTTCCGTAGACATAATGATATTGTAGGAAGCATCCCCCATATTAACCATACTGATATACTTCCCACAGTCATGGAGGATGGCTGCCATCCGAAGAAGCAGTCTCTCCCTCTTACCCAGACCATGAATTTTCTTCATACTGTCATAAATGGTCAGAGTGATCTTTTCCAGCGTCTCCGCCCGCCTGCGGCTTCCCATATAACGCTTACTGATATTCATGGCACAAGCGATGATATCCTTTTCAAAATCATGCTCACCGGTAAGCAGCTTATTCTT
>JAFYSG010000082.1 GCA_017559435.1 Lachnospiraceae bacterium | reverse complement strand
CCGTTGGAATATCAAGCGCTATATCCGATTAGACTACGCTCCCCTGTGGTTTGGTGCCGGTTTATTATTTGAACGGATACTCTCACCATCCCAAAAATAAGAGGCAAGTTGCACTATACAACTTGCCCGCCTCACATTCTATACCTCATCCGGCCCATCATCAAGCGCCTCAGAACCAATATCCAGCATATTGACTGTACGGCGTTTTAATCTGGCTTCCTCAGACTCTTTCAGAATAAAATCCTTGATCACTCTGGCATTCTTGATATGCTCAAGCTTCAAGGTAGGATGGGTGGTATCACCTGTATGACAGACAACTGTTCCCAATCCAAATATTTTCTCTATCAAAGTAGCAGTCAACTCCACGTCCTGCACCTTGTACATATAACAGTCGTTTTCAACCGTCTTTAACAGACCACTGTCGATGGTGATCATATCTTCCTTCACAAAGTACTTAGTAAATGTAAAGGGAAGTCCCAAAAATAACCAGCGTTTTCTTTCTACAAATTCCATAAGCAAACCTCCTTTTTGTCGAAAATTGTTACTCATACATCTAAAATGCCACACTAATATTTATATTATAATCTATATCCGCACATTATGCAAATCTTTCTTAGGAAAAGTCTTACAAAAACCTTTATAAAAAATATTGCAACAATTGCCCAAACATGGTAGAATTATTGCAAGGAAAATAACAGTTCCATGAGCATTTCTAAGATAATGGAGGATTCGCCCATGACCGCACAAGAATGTATCAAAGGACGCCGGAGCATCCGCAAGTTTACCGATCAGCCGGTATCCCATGAACTGCTGGCTCAGATCGTAGAGACTGCATCCTACGCTCCCAGCTGGAAACATACGCAGATTGTCCGCTATATCGCTGTTGAAGGTGAGACGAAGGCAAAACTTGCCAAATGTACTTCTACTTTCCCCAATAATGGTGCGATTATGGAAAGTGCCCCCATGGTCATTGCAGTTACCATTATCAAGGGTCGCAGTGGTTTTGAGCGTGATGGTTCCTACACCACCAAGCGTGGCGATTCCTGGCAGATGTTTGACGCAGGGATTGCCAGCGAAGCATTTTGTCTGGCCGCCTATGAACAGGGACTTGGCACCGTTATCCTGGGTATCTTTGATGAGGAGGAAGCTTCCTCTCTTCTTGAAGTTCCCGAAGGCAGAGAGCTTGTTGCTCTGATTCCCGTAGGTTACCCTGCAGAAGACCCCGTTGCTCCCAGAAGAAAGCCTGTGGAGGAATTGTTATCTTATAAATAGTTTATGAAGTCGAAGGGAATATTCTCTTCGACTTTTCTACGGCCTAACGGCACCAGTCCATGCGGCCGCCTTGTACAAATATGAATGAAGAAAGGAAGACACACTATGAAACATGTAATGAGTCCTTTGGATTTTACCACAGAGGAATTGACCAGGCTTTTTGACCTGGCCAATGATATCGAACAAAACCCGGCCAAATATGCTCACGCCTGTGACGGCAAGATTCTGGCCACCTGCTTCTACGAGCCCAGCACCAGAACCAGATTAAGCTTTGAATCTGCTATGACCCGCTTGGGCGGCAGAGTCATCGGATTCTCCGATGCATCCTGCTCTTCCGCTTCCAAGGGCGAAAGCGTATCCGATACGATCAGAATCATCTCCAGCTACGCAGACATCTGCGCCATGCGTCACCCCAAGGAAGGTGCTCCCATGGTGGCATCTGAGATGTCAAGTATCCCTGTGATCAATGCAGGCGACGGCGGTCACCAGCATCCCACCCAGACTCTCACTGACCTATTGACCATCCGCAGCATGAAAGGAAGACTTGACAACTTTACTATCGGTTTGTGCGGCGACCTGAAATTCGGCCGTACTGTCCACTCTCTGATCAATGCACTGGTCCGTTATGAAAACATCCGCTTTATCTTTATCTCTCCTGAAGAATTGAAAGTTCCGGATTATATCATCGAAATGCTCAAAGCAAAGGGCATCCCTTTCGAAGAAGTTATCCGCTTAGAAGATGTGATGCCACAGCTTGACCTGCTGTATATGACCCGCGTACAGAAAGAGCGCTTCTTTAACGAAGAAGACTATATTCGCCTGAAAGATTTCTATGTTCTGGATACAACCAAAATGGCTCTTGCAAAAGAGGACATGCTTGTACTCCATCCCCTTCCCAGAGTCAATGAAATCTCTGTAGAAGTGGACAATGACCCCAGAGCCGCTTACTTCAAGCAGGCAAGGTACGGCGTATACGTGCGCATGGCACTGATCCTGACAGTATTGGATCTGTGTTAATACACCAATCACATCTTAAGCAACCACCGCAACCGCGGAGAAATGAGGTATATATGTTAAACGTAGGTAAAATTGAAGAAGGCTTCGTCCTTGACCATATCAAAGCCGGCAAAAGCTTATCCATCTATGAACACTTACAGCTGGACAAGCTGGACTGCACCGTTGCCATCATCAAAAACGCCCGCAGCGAGAAAATGGGCAAGAAAGACATCCTGAAAGTAGAATGCGACATCAACATGCTTGATCTTGACGTCCTGGCTTTCATCGACCACAATATCACAGTCAATGTGATCAAAGACGGCGAGATCGTAGACAAAAAAATACTGGTATTGCCCAAACAGATTAAAAACGTGATCAAATGCCACAATCCCAGATGCATCACATCCATCGAGCAGGAACTGCCCCACATCTTTGTGTTGGCTGATGAGGAGAAAGAAATTTATCGTTGTAAGTATTGTGAAGAGAAATATCACGAAGGTTCTAAAAACAAATGATGTATTCGTGTCATCTTTTGCTTAAAATTATTGTTTTTTATCCAATAATCATAAAATATAGGAAAGTCCGCAACCTCTTGATTTTTACTGGGTTTGCGGACTTTTCCTCGTATTTATCACGTCTTCAAAATAGTGGAGATAATGGGACTTGAACCCACGGCCTCTTGCATGCCATGCAAGCGCTCTCCCAACTGAGCTATACCCCCATGTTGCATAAGTATTTCAAACAAAATAAATTATACCATACTTTTAGCAGAAATGGAAGAGGGAAAATGAAAAATTTAAGTTCGAAAATTTGAGTTTAAATCACCTTTTCGTCATATAATATATCAAACCCTTTTGGAAATTTGTCATGAACGCTTGCTCAAACCTTATTTTTTTGTCCACGATTGCCTGCCAGCTGTCCGAATGCATGACCGAGGAAGAGCTGGCTGTTTTGTCCGCTGACCTTGTAGCACTTGGCGATATGTTAGCAAATATATTGGCCAGAAAATCACTCTGTAACAAGTGCATTGAAAATGACAGAAAGAATAACCTATGAATACATTAAAAAAACATTTGATCAAAGGCACTATCTTTGTTCTGATTGCAGGCGTGTTATCCCACTTTGTTTATGAATGGTCCGGAAAAATGCGCCTTATCGGCTTGTTTTTCCCAATAAACGAATCCGTGTGGGAGCATATGAAATTATGTTTTTTCCCTATGCTGGTCGCTTCATTTTACCTGAATCGGAAGCTTGTATCTGATTATCCTTGCATTACTTCTTCTTTATTACTTGGAGTATTGATGTGCGCTTATCTGATACCGGTACTATTTTACACCTATACCGGAATTTTAGGGTACCATATTGCATTTTTAGACATTTCCACTTTTTTTGTAAGTGTGATACTGTCATTTATTGCGATTTATAAGCTTACTACTTCCTGTAGAGTAGCTTCCAACACTCAATTCTTTAAATTACTTATATTTATTACAGCAATATGCTTTTTCTTATTTACCTATCGTCCCCCTGATCTTGGAATATTTGTTGCTCCGGGAAGGTAATTTCCGGGGCAATTTCTGTTTGCATGATTCTATATTTTTTATTCACAGTTCTCTTTTTTTGTCATAATATAAAACAAAAAGGAGAAATAACATGCCTGATAATTTTGATATGCGTTGGCGCAATGTAGTATGCCCGCCATGTAACTGTGGCAGAGACCGAGATCGCGACCGCCGGGATGATCGCCGAAACGACAGACGTGATGACCGTCGGGATGACAGACGAGATGACAGACAGGACCGTTACGATAATTGGCCTTGGCGTTAAGGGTATAAATATAAGGAGCTGTTTTAGACAGCTCCCTACATATATCTTTATTTCTTTCCAAACGTCACTTTACTGAAATATTCCAGTATACATTTTCTCATCAGGTTAAGTGCAGATGTCACCGCAGATTCTCTGATTTTCTCCCGATTCCCCATAAACTGGAACTTCTGTACTGTGACTTTCCCTTTCATATAACAGGCAATATATACTAACCCCACCGGCTTTTCCTTGCTTCCGCCGTCAGGGCCTGCAATTCCGGTGATCGCAATGGCCATGTCAGCCTTATAGGCATTGGCTGCCCCATTAGCCATCTCCTCGGCAACCTGTTCACTGACTGCACCATACTTTTGTAAGGTAGGTTTCTTCACGCCCAGTACTTTTCTCTTGGCTTTATTGGAATAAGTGATAAATCCGCACTTATAACATTCCGATGCGCCGGGTACATTGATCAGTCTTGCAGAAAGCATGCCCCCTGTACAAGATTCCGCGCAGGTAAAGGACAACTCGTTGGCCAGCATCAAGTCTACCACTGCCTTCTCTAGCGTCACATCCTCTTCTGTCGTGTAAATATCGTACCCAAATCTTGATTTCAGTTCCTTGATAACAGGCTTATTCAGTTTCTTAGCTTCTTTCTCATTATCTGCCTTAGCAGTTACACGGATGTGAACCTCACCCGGCTTGGCATACGTAGCAATGGTAGGATTGGTCTGGGTATCGATCAGATCCTTCAGCATGGTCTCCGCCTTGCTCTCTCCCACACCGCAGATTTTTACCGTCTGAGAATAAATGATGCCCGGCTCCAAAGCTTCCAGATAAGGCACTACATTCTCTTCAAACATGGGCTTCAATTCTCCGGGCGGTCCCGGCAAAAGTACCACATGGGTATTGTCTTTACGCATGATGATTCCGGGAGCCGTACCATTGTGATTTGTAAGCACCAAAGCACCCTCCGGTACCAAGGCCTGCTTCCAGTTATTGTCGGTAGCCTGGATTCCTCTCTTTTTAAAATATGCTGTAATGGCATCCTTGCTTTCTTCATCCATTACCAATTTTTTTCCCATAACAGCGGCTGCCGTCTCCTTGGTCAGGTCATCTTCTGTAGGACCAAGACCACCGGATAAAATCACTACATCTGATCTGCCCATTGCTGTTGATATAGCCTCCTTCAAACGGCCTTCATTATCCCCCACCACTGACTGATAGTAGCAGGAAAGCCCCAAAGATGCGCACTTTTCAGCAAGATACGCCGCATTGGTATTCACAATATTCCCCAGCAACAATTCTGTTCCTACACACAAAATTTCTACAGTCATTCTGCGCCTCCTCAAAACACATTTTCATTCTGCGTCTACATCATATTTATTTTGTCTCTTTCATCACTGATTTATTCTTCAAAATATAATCAAGCAGTGAGATCACAGTCAAAATAAGCGCTACCCACATGGAAAGAACCGTCAGAATCTGTAATGCACTGATATTAGCGATCATCAAACAAATCATGATCATCTGGAAAGTGGTCTTAAATTTGCCCCAGTAGCTGGCTGCGATCACCACACCATTATCAGAAGCGATCAACCGAAATCCGCTGATGATAAACTCTCTGCTGATAATGATGATCACCACCCAGGAAGGAATTCTATTAAGCTCGATCAGCGCGATCATGGCAGCACACACAAGCAGCTTATCTGCCAGAGGATCCATGAATTTACCAAAATTCGTGACCAAATTATATTTTCTGGCAATCTTACCATCGATCAGGTCTGTGAGACTGGCCACAATGAAAATCACCAAAGCAATCCAGTCCGTATAGGCAAAACCTCCAAACCATCCGGCATGGCCACCCAGAAGCAACAAGATAAACGGTACAATCATTATCATTCGGATAATAGTCAATTTATTGGGAAGATTCATAGTTTTTCTCCTTTCATTACCTAATCTTCATCATCTAATCTTCATCGTGATAGATTTCACCAATCAGATCATATTCATTAGAACCTGTGACCTGTACCTTTACAAAATCTCCGGTCACAAGGGTTGCCGTAGTATTTAGGAATAAGTAGCCATCTACATTGGGAGCATCCCGATAAGTTCTGGTCACATAGGCATCCTCGTCTGCAATCTTGCCTTCCACCATAACCATCAACACCTGACCAACCATATCTTCTGCCTTCTCAAAAGCGATTTCCTGCTGAAGCTCCATCAGTTCCTCCTGACGCTCGAGCTTCACCTCTTCCTCCACCTGATCCGGCATCATGGCCGCAGCCGTATCTTCCTCCTGAGAATAGGTAAATACTCCCAGTCTGTCAAATTCCATTTCATCTACAAATTGCAGCAATTCCTCATGGTCTTCCTGCGTCTCTCCCGGAAATCCGGTGATCAACGTGGTGCGCAGACAGATATCCGGGATAGCCTCCCGAAGCATTTTAATCATCTGACGCAACTGCTCTTGATTGGTCCTTCGTCCCATGCGTTTTAAGATCCGATCAGACCCGTGCTGAATGGGAATATCCAGATAATGGCATACTTTAGGCTCTGTGGCAATGACCTCTATCAACTCCTCAGTCATCTCTTCCGGATAACAATAGAGGATTCTGATCCAGTAAATACCACTGATCTTGGCCAGTTCCTTAAGAAGCTGTGGTAACATTTTCCTTCCATAAAGATCCATCCCATACAAGGTAGTCTCTTGGGCTACCAGAATCAGTTCCTTTACGCCCCCTGCTGCAAGCTCCTTGGCTTCCGCCAGCAGGCTTTCCATGGGTACACTGCGGTAATTTCCCCGGACCTTGGGAATAATACAATAAGTACAATGCTTATCGCAGCCTTCTGCAATCTTCAAATAAGCAAAATGCCCACCTGTAGTGACAATTCTCTTATGACCCGTCACAGGCTTTGCATGGATATCCTCATAATGATTCTCACTTTTTCCGGCTAATACGGATTCCACTGCCGCCACAATACTTTCAATAGCGGTAGTACCCACAATGGCATCCACTTGCGGAATCTCCTGCTGAATCTCCTCCCGGTAACGCTGGGCCAGACATCCTGCCGCGATCAGCGCCTTAATCTGCCCGCTTTCACGAAGGCTCGCCATCTCCAGCAAGGTATTAATACTTTCTTCCTTTGCATCATTGATAAAACAACAGGTATTTACCACCACAATATCTGCTTGTGCCTCATCATCCGTAAAGGTATAGCCCTTATCTCCTAACATTCCCAGCATCATCTCAGAATCCACCAGATTCTTGTCACAGCCAAGGGAAATAAACAATATCTTCATTCTATGATTCAACCTTTCCATTCACGCTCAAGAAGCAGAAACGCGACTACCGGTTTCTGCTTCTTGCTACGGCTCCAAGTAACTTATACTTCTTCGTCGCTCAGAATCTTGATTTTACCCTGATTCAGTTCCTCTACAGCGATGGACAGTGACTTACTTGATTTCTCCGGCACCAGTGCTTCTTCGCCGCCGATCAGCTGTCTCGCTCTCTTAGCTGTAGCCATAACGATGGAATAACGGCTGTTCACTACAGGCGCTTCGCCGGGCTCTACCTCACTGTTTACTACTTTCATTAAATCGGAATAAGATGGATGTAACATTATTCTTCTGCTCCTTTCGAAAACTCTTTTAGCTCTTCTCTAATTTCTTTTATAAATGCTTCTCTGCGCACGGGTGCCCTGCGGGCAGCTTCCACCAGACGGTGGATCTCCTCTACGCATTCCTCCAAAACGTCATTTACTACTATATAATCATAGGCTTCCATGCCTTCTGATTCCTCATATGCTCTGGCAAGACGTTTGGCTATCACTTCCTGTGATTCCGTACCTCTGCCTACCAGCCTGCGCTCCAATTCCTTGGCATTTGGCGGGGTTACGAACAGAAGAAGGCTCTCCGGGAATTTCTCCTTTACCTTCAGGGCTCCCTGTATCTCAATCTCCAAAACCACATCCTTACCGGCCTCAAGCTGCTGCTCCACATAAGCCTTGGGCGTGCCGTAATAATTGCCGCAATAGCAGGCATACTCAATCAGCCCGTCCTCTGCAATGGTGCGTTCAAACTGCTCTTTCGTGGAAAAAAAGTAAGCCACACCATCCTCTTCCCCTTCTCTGGGACTTCTGGTAGTCATGGACACGGAAAGGGCATAATTATCATAAACTTGCATCAGGCGCTTCATCAACGTCCCCTTACCGGCTCCGGAAAACCCGGATACCACGATAAGTACTCCTTTATGCTTCATCTTCATACTCCTCCTCTTGCTTCGGTTCTCTTGCCACCGAAAGTACCGGGCCGGCCTGTGCCCTGCCTGTAATGGTCTCCGGCAAAAGTGCCGACAATACGATCTGACTGTTCTCCATCACAAGCACAGCCTTAGTCTTGCGCCCTTGCGTGGCATCAATGGCAATGCCCTTTTCCTTGGCATTCTGCACCATCCTCTTCACCGGTGCAGAATCCGGGCTTACAATGGCGATGATCTTGGAAGTATTGACCATATTACCGAATCCGATATGAATCAATTTGTTCATGCAAGATTCCTTCCTTTATGTTTGAGATTTCTTCCGTTCACGCCGCGCCATTCGCAAGGGCGCCTTCGGCGCTTTCTCGCCGCTTCGCGGCTAACCTTGCTCATATGATGGCGCTCCCTTCGTCAGCTCAGGCATGAAAAGCTGCATGCGAGCATGCACTTTTCATGTCAGTGCTGACGCGTGAACTGGTTACTCTATATTTTGAATTTGCTCTCTGACCTTCTCTATCTCGGTCTTTAACTCAATAGCACAGTTGGATACTTCCAGATCGTTGGCCTTGGAAAGAATGGTATTGGCCTCTCTGTTCATCTCCTGAGCAATAAAATCCAGCTTTCTACCAATGCTGCCCCCCTCTGACAAGCTCTTCTTCGTAGTCTCAATGTGACTCCTGAGACGCACCAATTCCTCATCTACACAGATTTTGTCAGCCATGATTGCCACTTCTGTCAGAAGTCTGCTCTCATCAATCTTCACATCCTCCAAAAGCTCTCTGACCTTATCTGCCAGCTTCTCATGATACTCTGCCAGTATCTGCGGGGAACGATTACTGATAAAGTCTGTTAATTCAAGCATGCCATCCAGCTTACCGATCAGATCCTCCTTCAGATTTTCTCCTTCTGCGATTCTGGTCTGTACAAAGCCCTCTGCTGCTCCGGCTACGGCCTTCTGCAATTCCTTCCACAGTTCTTCCTCATCCATGGTCTGCTCTTCCATGGTGAATACTTCCGGATACTTGGAAAGTGTGGACACTCTCACATCATTATCCAACTGGAACTCTTCTGCCATCTGATCCAAATATTTAAGATATTCCGCAGCCACCTCTTTATTATAACGAACAGTGGTGTTACTCTCACTAAAATCCTCATAGGCAATGAAAATATCTACTTTACCCCTGGAAATATACTTCTTTAACTCCGTACGGATGGCAGATTCAAAAAAATTAAGCTTCTTGGGCATCTTGATATTGACGTCCAAGTAGCGGTGATTCACTGATTTCATCTCCACCGTGAACTTACGATTATTCTCGGCCACTTCACACCTGCCGAAACCGGTCATACTCTTTATCATATGCGCGCTCCAATCTTACATCGGAAGTGATATTTACACTTCATCTTATTATAAAACAAGATTAGGGAAGCGTCAAGAGTGGAGTTCATTTTCTCAATCGTCTCTTGCTTTCTATTTTGTCATCTGGTAAACTATACATAGATTATGCTCGATGAAAGTGAGGTATCCCCTTATGGCATTTGACGGCATTACCATAGCCTGTATCGTAAAAGAAATGAAGGACTTCCTATTAGGAGGAAGATTATATAAGATTGCTCAGCCTGAGCCGGATGAGTTATTGTTGACCATCAAAACACAAAATGGACAGAAGCGTCTGTTCCTCTCTGCCAACGCTTCTCTTCCGCTGATCTATCTGACCGACGCCAATAAACCCAGTCCCCTGACTGCCCCTAATTTCTGCATGCTGCTTAGAAAGCATCTGCAGAACGGACGTATTGTAGATATCTCTCAGCCCGGACTGGAACGAATCGTCCATATGGATATCGAGCATCTGGACGAAATGGGTGATCTAAGACGCAAGCGCCTGATCATTGAGATCATGGGCAAGCACAGTAATATTATCTTCTGCAATGAGGAAGGGATGATACTGGACAGCATCAAGCATGTGTCCGGACTGGTCAGCAGTGTCCGGGAGGTACTGCCGGGCAAGCCTTACTTTGTGGCACAGACCCAGGACAAGCTGGACATCTTTCAGACTGATACAGAGCAATTTATAGACGTGGTTTCCTCTAAGCCCATGCCTGTTTATAAAGCCATCTACCAAAGCTTTACCGGCATTTCGCCGATAATGGCCCAGGAGATGTGTTATGGGGCAGGTATCGATGGTGATGTGCCTACTGCGTCTTTGAACCGTACACAATACACTATACTTGGCAGTGCTTATTCTGACATGGTCACAAAGCTTCGGATGGGAGATTTTGTACCCAACATTGCCTATACAGGTTCTGATCCTGTAGAATTTGCAGCCCTAGCCTTAACCATGTATGAGACCGGCAGGGACCATACAGTTCCTTATGAATCCATGTCTGCACTCTTAGAGACTTATTACGCTGAGAAAAACACATTGACACGCATCCGCCAGAAATCATCTGATCTGCGCCGGATCGTGCAGACTGCTCTGGAACGTAACGTGAAGAAGTATGATCTGCAGTGCAGGCAAATAAAGGACACTGAAAAGCGAGACACCTATCGCATCTACGGTGAACTGTTGAACACCTACGGTTACAATGTAGAGCCCGGCAGCAAGTCCATGGAGGCGCTGAATTACTACACCAACGAAATGATCACCATCCCGCTGGATCCTACCATGACACCGAAGGAGAATGCCAAGAAGTATTTTGATAAATATAACAAACTGAAACGTACCTATGAAGCTTTGGCAGAATTAACCAAGGAAGTAAAGGCAGAAATCGAACACCTAGAATCCATCAGCGCCGCGCTGGATATCGCCCTGCAAGAAGAAGATCTGGTAGAGATTAAGGAAGAGCTGACAGAAAGCGGTTACATTAAGCGAAAAGGCGGCATAAAGAAAGTCAAAGTAACCAGTAAGCCTTTCCACTATGTGAGCAGCGATGGTTTTCATATTTACGTAGGGAAAAATAATTACCAGAACGATGAACTGACCTTTAAATTTGCCACCGGCAATGACTGGTGGTTCCATGCTAAGGGTATGGCAGGATCCCATGTGATCGTGAAAACGGAAGGTGCAGAGGAACTGCCGGACCGAACCTTTGAGGAAGCCGGGCGATTGGCGGCTTATTATTCCAAAGGACGTGGACAGGATAAGGTGGAAATTGATTATATTCAGAAGAAGCATGTAAAAAAGCCGGGTGGGGCAAAACCCGGGTTTGTGGTGTATTATACCAATTACTCGTTGATGATTGATTCGGATATATCGGGGATTACACAGATATCTTAGTGATCATTGCTATTAATGTACCCAGAAATAGAAAAGGAGCCAACGGAACACCACCTTTAGGTGTTCCGTTTTTATGTAACATCATATAGACACAACACACTATCATTCCAATAAAAATTGCGCCTAATATTTTTTGTTCCGTAAGATATAGCCCCAGGATAAACACCAACTTGACATCTCCTGCTCCCAACCGCCCGGGCGCCAGAAGATAACACATCAAAAAAATTAAAGCACCCAGAAAACCGCCAGCCAGAGAGGAAATGAATAATGCATTTCCATAGGTTGCTTCGATAAACATACACATCCCTGTCACAGCTGCCCAAAGAATCAGAATAGGCACTAGAAAACAATTGGGAATCCTACGTTTTTTCCAATCTGACACTGCCAGGACAGCCAATGACAATAAAAGAGACATGTTTAGAATTCGCTTGGGCAGACACGTAGATGACGGCACCAGATTGACTGCTATCCATCCACATGCCATCACAATACCTGTAACATAGACTGTTCTTGAACTAATGCGATTCCCCTTTCGCGCAAGCCCCAAGTGTAATTTTTTATCCAATTTATCCACGGTTAGATAATATAAAATAAACATGGTGAGCGTGCTTATCAATGTAAGAATGACTTCAGACACTTTGCTTTCTCCATTTTTCCTTTAAACCTATCACCGCAGTAGCTTACACTTCTTCGCCACCTTCACCAACAGGTACCCCTTAGGAATCCCCCTTAGCTCCTGCTCATTCACCCCGCGGAATGCGATGAGCATCACAAAATACACACACACTGCCATCACAATGGCCGGTACTACAGAAATGATAGTAGAAGAAGTAAGCAGATACATCAGATCATACACCAACCACGCAATCACACCCATAAATGCTGCCGCCACCAAAGGGATCGCAAAGGTCCGGACCATTTCCTGCCGATAACCAACAGCTTTTCTCACAGCCCACTGATTCAACACACACATCAGACCGGAATAAACCACATTGGCAATGACTAATGCATACAGATCCAAATCTGTCAAAAGCAGTGCCCCCACCAGCACAAAAGTCTGTACCCCCAACGCAATGGCCGCATTATAAATAGGTGTATTTACCTTGCCAAGGCCTTGAAGAATGGAACTGCTTAAGGTTGACAATGAGAAAAATACAACTGTCACTGCCAATGCCATCAACAGATTCGCTGCCATGTCAACAGTTTCTTTCTGGGGAAACAATAGCCAGGTCACCGGTTTTGCCAACACCGCCAGTCCTACTGCCGAGGGAATGGCTATGATCATAGTAGTTTTTATGGCCATACCAATCTTCTCTCGTGCCTGTCCGATCTGTCTTTTCGCCACCAACTGGGCTATAGAAGGAATCATAGCAGAAGCCATGGCAGAGGCAAAGGCCACCGGGATATTACTGATGGTCACTGCCTTATAGGAAAAGATACCATAATTGGCATATGCTGTTGTTTCCTCAATCTCTTTGATAAAACGGTACAATTTCAGATACACCACAGAGTTCAGCGAAGTGCTCAGGTTATAGGCCGCCGTGCTCAAAATAAAAGGCGTCACCACTTGCATGATGGTTCTGGAAATGTCCCCATAGGAATCCACCTGTCCGGTCTTATCCCTGCGAATACGCTGAAAGATCATTTTCTTATTCAGCCCATATATCCCCCACATGAACAAAAGTCCTGCAAGTACGCCTGCACCGGTACCCAGGGCACTGCCCATAGCTCCGTACGTGGCTTTATTGGTCTCGAAAGAAGCATGATAGTTGCCGCCCACAGCACCCAGCACATTTCCATACAATACCGGTTGTGCTTTTGTCTGCGCATCTATAACAATTCCTGAGTCTGCACTCCCTGTAAATACGTGAATCAGAACCATGGCCGCCACGATACTGATCACTGCATTGGCAATCTGCTCCAGTATCTGGGAAACAGATGTCTGCACCATGCTCTTGTGTGCCTGAAAATATCCCCTAAGCACTCCAAGAAGTCCATACAAAAAGATCGTAGGCGCAAACACACGGAGCACCGGAATCGCACCGCCATCCACCAAAAGCCCTGCTCCGAAAAATAAAAACAGACTGGCAATACCACCGATCGCAAGCACGTACCAGGTAGAACAGATAAACACCCTGTGGGCATTGCGATATTCTCTTACTGCCAGTTTCTGGGCAATTACTTTTGAAATTGCTGATGGAATACTGTAAGAAGAGATCAACAGCACTATAGTGTAAATGCTATAAGCCGCCTGATAATAACCACTTCCCAGATCTCCGATGACAGCAGCCAAAGGACTCCTGTACAAGAGCCCTATGATTCTGCTTATTAACCCTGCAGCCGCCAAAATCCCGGCCTGCACAACAAAGCTGTCGCTTCGCCCACTTTTCCGGGAAGCTCCCCCGGCACTTACTCTGTTACTACTATTATCCATACGTCTAACCAATCAGCCAGTCATACATCTCCTGATATTTCTTGGCTGATACACTCCAGGAAAAGTCCGCAGCCATTGCTCTGTCTACGATTCTGTTCCATTCTCTCTTTCTATCATAGTAAATTTGCTCCGCATAACGGATCGTACCAAGCATCTCATGTGCATTATAATTGCTAAAGCTAAAGCCTGTACCGGTACCCTCATACTCATTGTATGGTTGCACCGTATCTTTCAAGCCACCTGTTTCGCGCACAATAGGAAGGGTACCGTACCTAAGGCTCATCAGCTGGCTCAATCCACAGGGTTCGAACAGAGACGGCATCAGGAATGCATCACAGGCCGCATATACCTTGTGGGAGAGAGCATCGGAATAGTAAATATTGGCAGATACCTTATCTGCATATTTCCAGTCATAATGACGGAAGCAATTCTCATATCTCTCCTCGCCTGTTCCCAACACTACCAACTGAATATCATCCTGACACAGTTCATCCATCACATGAGCGATCAGATCAAGACCCTTCTGATCTGTCAGGCGGGATACCAGACCGATCATCATCTTATTCTCATCCCGACGAAGGCCCAGCTCTTCCTGCAGCGCTCTTTTATTCTTAAGCTTCTCCTTGCGGAAGTTCATAGCGTTATACTGTTGTACGATAAAAGGATCTGTCTCCGGATTGAATGCATCATAATCGATGCCATTTACGATTCCTCTCAGGTCGTTGCTTCTGGCCCGGAGCAGTCCATCCAGTCCCTCACCATAAAAAGGAGTCTTGATCTCTTCCGCATAGGTGTTACTTACCGTAGTAATGGTATCGGCAAATACAAGACCACCCTTTAACAGATTGGCATCATGGTAGGCTTCCAGCTTATCATCCGTAAAATAATGTGCCGGAAGTCCGGTAATACTCTGCACATCCGGTACATTCCATCTTCCCTGGAACTTCAGATTGTGGATGGTCATAACGGTCTTGATCCCTCTGTAAAAGTCATTGTCCTGAAATCTCTCATTCAGATAGACAGGGATCAAGCCTGTCTGCCAGTCATGACAGTGTATGACATCCGGCCTGAAATCAATGGTCTGAAGTACTGACAACGCTGCCTTTGAGAAAAAAGCATATTTCTCAATCTCATACAAGGCATTATCACTATAAGGCTTGACCCCTCCGAAAAACCCTTCATTATCGATAAAATAATATTTGATACCGTCAACCTCTGCTTCCAGGATGCCTACATATTCCTGTTTCCAGTTGAAATCCATATAAAAATGTCCCACAGGGTTGAGCTTATCCTTCATCTCTTGCTTCATGCAGGTATATTTAGGAAGCATCACGCGCACATCAAAATATTCCCTGTCAATGCACTTGGGCAGAGAACCTACTACATCTGCCAATCCTCCGGTCTTAATAAAGGGGACTCCTTCCGATGCTACAAATAAAATCTTTTTCATCTAAAATCCTCCGACATGATCGATGTTACTCTATCTATTATACATCATTTCTATCATTTCGAAAAGAGTTTTTGCCAAAAAAAGAGCCACCGCTTCTGCGATGGCTCAATTCAGTCTGCGTCATTCTAACACATGGCTGGCATATTAGTCGTAAAGGTTGGGAGCAATCTTAGGATCATCCATATTTGCAGCGGTATACCACTGACATCCGGTATCTACATCGGATACTGCTTCGCCCTTGGAAGCCTTTACACACAGCTCAACGGTCTTGTAACCGATCTGCAGAGGATCCTGGGTAACGGCACCTGCCAGCTTACCGTCTCTAACAGCCTGCTTGATCTGTGCGCCGGAGTCAAATGCAACACCTACTACATCTTTGCCAAGTCTGCCGATGTTTGCATCACCATTGATCAGACCTTCACCGGAGAACTGGTTGGAACCGTAGATACAGATGGTATCCTTCTTGTTCAACAGGTTCTGAGCATCGATTGCAGACAGAGCAGCATCAACGGAAGCGGGAACTACCACTTCGATAATAACGTTAGCGCCGGATTTCTTGTTAGCCCATTTGTCATGACCTTCTACAGATACGGTCTTGCCGTCAGCTTCGATCAGAGCTTTGATCTTGTCAACGAAACCTGAACCACGGTTGGTAATGGACTCAGAAGTTGCATCCTGGTTCATAACACCGATACGAACAGTTCCCTTTGCCTTAGCAATGGTATCCTTGAGCAGCTTGTAGGTCTCTTCGCCAGCCAGCTCACCGGCTGCATAGTTGTCGGTAGAAGCATTAGCTACGATAGCGCCTTCGGGAGCACCGGGAACACCGGAGTCAAATCCAACGATAGGAATACCAGCCTTCTGTGCTGCCTTGATACTTTCCAGACAAGACTCTGTATCCAGAGCTGCCAGACCGATTGCAGGCGGATTGTTGTTGATTGCATTGTTCAGCATCTGAACCTGCTGTGCATATGCTGACTCATTATCAGGACCCTGGAAATCAACTTCTACACCATACTCTTTTGCTGCTTCATTGGCACCCTGTAAAACTGCCTGCCAGAACTGATGCTGGAAGCCCTTAGATACCAGATAAATCTTGGTGCTCTGCTGTTTCTGTCCACAGCCTGCCAGCATGGTTGCTGCAAGAGCAAGCACTACTACAATACTGAAAATTCTTTTCTTCATGTGATAATCCTCCTTTAGATTATGTTTTTATGTATAAGCACTTTGCTTTATACTCTTTTAGTTACACTCTTTTCTTCTTGTTACGATTCCAAACATCCATAAACACTGCCAATACCAGAACGATACCTGTAGCAATCTGCTGATAATGTGTCTGCAGTCCGATGAAAGGAAGTCCTGTCTTAAGCACTGACATAATGAATACGCCCAACAGAGTACCGGAGATAGTACCGTAACCACCACTCATGGAGGTTCCGCCGATAACTACACCGGCGATGGCATCCAGCTCCATACCGCCGCCTCCTCCGGGAAGGATGGTGGAGTAGATTGCTGCGTAAGCCAGACCTGCCAGACCGGATAAAGTACCACTGATGATGTAAGCAAGTGTTCTGTACTTTGCCACATTTACACCGGACAGACGGGTTGCTTCATAGTTACTTCCCAAAGATACAATGTAACGTCCGGGTCTCGTCTTATTCAACAGAATGGATGCTACTACAGCGATAACCATCAAAAGGATGAAACCGGTAGGAATGATCACGCCATCCACATTAATCTTGAAAATGCTGCGGAACCAACCGTTTTCAGTTCCTGCCTGAGGCCATGTAACACTCTGTGCCTTGGTAAATACGGAACCAAGACCCTTAGAAAGCATCATAGTACCCAGTGTTGCGATGAAAGGAGGCAGCTTCATATAAGAAACCATTAAGCCGTTCATAGCACCGAAGATCGCACCGATCAGGATACAGATAATGAGTCCCAGCCACACAGGGCAATTGTGCTTGGTGATCAGGGAACCGGAGATCAATGCGGAACACATCATTACTGTACCAATGGAAAGGTCAATACCATCTGATGTAATTGCAAAGGTAACACCGATAGCCATCAAACCAATATAATAGGATGCCTCAAAGATGTTGATCAATGTTGCGGATGACCAGAATGCATTATTGATCAGACCAAATACTAAATAGAGCACTACCAGAGCCAATACTGCAATAAGCTTCTGAGTACCGATCGACTTTACGATCGGATTATTGGTAAAGGCATTTCCCTTACCCTTAACTTCTTTTTTTTCTTTATTTGCCACGATTCATTCCTCCCTTTTCTACTCACGCAAGGTCGCTGCGTGCATGATTTTTTCCTGTGTTGCTTCCTCTATGGGAATCTCACCTGTCTTACGTCCTTCGCACATTACCAGTACCCGGTCACTCATACGAAGCACTTCTGTCATCTCTGAAGAGATCATGATAATGGATTTACCCTGTTTTACCAAGTCATTCATCAACTGGTAAATCTCACTCTTGGCTCCTACATCGATACCTCTTGTAGGTTCATCAAAAATCAGAATATCACAGTCTCTGGTAAGCCACTTTGCGATAACCACCTTCTGCTGGTTACCACCGGAAAGACTCATGGCCGCCGTCTCGATTCCGGGAGTCTTGGTCTTAAGCTTTCCTACATAGTCTGCTGAAACTTCATCACATTTCTTCTTATCAATAAAGATACCCTTTGTAAACTTCTCCAGAGTAGCCAGACAAGTATTGTCAGAGATAGACTTATCAAGCACCAGTCCAAAACGCTTTCTATCCTCAGATAAGTAGCCGATGCCTGCCTTCACTGCATCCTGCGGAGAATGAATCTCAACCTTCTTACCATTTACATACACTTCACCGCTGTCAATGGGGTCTGCGCCAAACAGTGCTCTTGCTGTTTCCGTTCTTCCTGCACCCATCAGACCTGCCATTCCAAGGATCTCACCCTTGTGAAGCTCAAAACTTACATTTTTCACCATTTTGCCGGAACACAGATTCTTTACCTCCAGCACTACCGGTGCGTCTTTCGCAACATTGCTCTGAGCCTTAGGATCTTCGAAAATGGTACGTCCAACCATCATATTGATGATGTCATCCTTGGTACATTCTTCTGTGATCAATGTCCCCACGTACTCACCGTCTCTCATTACAGTCACTCTGTCCGTGATCTGCTTGATCTCATCCATACGATGAGATATGTACACGATACCCAACTGCTTGGAACGCAGATCACGAATGATCTTGAACAACTCCTCGATCTCAGTCTCTGTCAACGCCGCTGTAGGCTCATCGAAAACGATCACCTTTACTTCTCTTGAGATTGCCTTGGCAATTTCACACATCTGCTGGCGTCCTACAGTCAGGTTATCCATAATCTCCGCCGGATCGATATTGATGTTCAGTCTCTCAAAAAGCTTTGCCGCTTCCTCATTCATCTTCTTATCATCGATCAGCTTGCCATTCATGAATTCTCTTCCTATGAAGATATTCTGAGCTACTGTCAGCTGGCCCATCATGTTGATCTCCTGATGAACGATCGCGATTCCCGCATCCTGTGCCTCTCTGGGATTCTGGAATTCTGTCACCTTACCCTCGTAGATGATCTCACCCTCATCTCTCTTGTAGATACCGGTCAGAACCTTCATCAGGGTAGACTTACCTGCACCATTTTCGCCCATCAGTGCAAGAACCTCACCCTTGCGGATTTCCAGATTCACACCCTTCAGCGCATGTACACCGGGGAATGACTTATGAATCCCTTTCATTGTCAGTATTACATCGCCCACTCTTTTCACCTTCCTTTATCTTTATTCCGTTTCACATCATGATACCATTATATTGCATGGAACGGTTATTTAAAATAGAATATTTTATTAAAATAGGTTAAAATTTTACTATTCCAGTTCACGCGTCACACCAACCAGGAAAAAGTGCATGCTCGCATGCAACTTTTCCTGATTGGTGTGACGAAAGGAGCGCCATCTTATGAGCAAAGGCAGTCGCGCAGCGACGAAAAAGCTCCGCAGGAGCGGCTTTGCGAATGGCGCTCCGTGAACGTCCCTTCCTCTTTAATTCTCCTTAATCCTCCGAGAACATAAAAAGTAACTTCTGATTCTCATCCGTAAACATCTCTTCTCTGGTGATGAGCTTAGCCCCGGAATCAATATTCTCCTTTACTTTTTCTCCCTTCAGGACCCGATAAGCCGACTCCACTGCCAGATACCCCATCTTATACGGATTCTGGATGACGATCCCTTCAAAAACTCCCTGCTCCAGCAAACGGATTTCCTCCAACGAACTATCAAATCCCACAAGTTTGATCTTTCCCTGAAGCCCTCTGTCCACCACAGCCCGTGCGGCTCCTACCGCAGAATACTCATTGAGCCCGGCAACCATGTCCAACCCAGGATAGCGATCCAGCACCTCATTCATTAATTGATATGCCTTATCATAATCCGAATCACAATAGACCACATCAACAATATTGGACGAATACTCACCCAATCCTTCCCTGACACCCTGTTCTCTGTCCAGCGCTATGGAAGAACCTTGCACATGAGCTACCAGAGCAATCTGATCATCCTTATCCAGTAATTCTGCCATAAATCTTCCCTGAAT
>JAFYSG010000081.1 GCA_017559435.1 Lachnospiraceae bacterium | reverse complement strand
CTTACCCATGCGTTTGAGATGGGGGATGGCTATTCTTACAAAAGTGAGCTTGTAGGTGTGTTAAAAGGTCTTGGCTTTACGGAAAATGAATTCAGCAAGTCTATCTCCACACTTTCCGGCGGCCAGAAGACCCGTGTAGCCCTTGGTAAATTACTTTTGTTAAACCCTGACCTGATCATCTTAGACGAGCCTACCAACCATCTGGACATGAATTCCATCGCATGGTTAGAGACTTATCTCTTGAATTATAAAGGTGCTGTGATCATCGTATCCCACGACCGCTATTTTCTGGACAGAATCGCAGGCAAAGTCATAGAGATCGACCAGACCAAGGCCACTTCTTTCCAGGGCAATTACTCTGATTATGCCGCCAAAAAAGAAATCTTACGTGTTGCAGCCATGAACGCTTATCTAAACCAACAACGTGAGATCAAACATCAGGAGGCAGTGATCGAGAAGCTGAAATCATTTAACCGTGAAAAATCTATCAAGCGTGCCGAAAGCCGGGAGAAAATGCTGGATAAGATCGAGGTACTGGAAAAGCCTACTGAAGTACGCACCGACATGAAGCTGAAGCTGACACCGCATATGTTAAGCGGCAACGATGTTCTGACTGTGAAAGAGCTGGCCAAGTCCTTTGATCAAAAACAATTATTTGAACATATCAATCTGGAGATCAAACGTGGGGAACACGTAGCCATCATCGGCGATAACGGTACCGGCAAGACCACTCTTTTGAAGATCTTGAACAACCTGCTTCCCCCGGACCAAGGCACCTTTACCCTTGGCACCAATGTAAAGATAGGCTACTATGACCAGGAACATAACGTACTGCACAGCGATAAGACCCTGTTTGATGAGATATCCGACGATTACCCTTATCTCACCAACACCCAGATCCGCAACGTGCTGGCTGCCTTCCTGTTTACCGGTGATGATGTCTTTAAGAGAATCTGCGACCTAAGCGGCGGTGAACGCGGCCGCGTCTCTCTGGCCAAGCTGATGCTCTCCGACTCCAACTTCCTGATCCTGGACGAGCCCACCAACCACTTAGACATCATGTCCAAAGAGATTCTGGAAGATGCCATCAACGCCTACGAAGGAACCGTGCTCTACGTTTCCCACGACCGTTACTTTATCAACAAAACAGCACACCGCATCCTGGATTTGACCGCCCAAAGATTTGTAAACTACATCGGCAACTACGATTACTACTTAGAAAAACACGACACAGTCATGGCCACCCTGTTTTCAACCCTTCAGTCCGGTATTACTTCAGGATCCTTAGATGCTACATCGAATGCTTCCTCTAGTCTTTCCACTTCTGCTGCACCTTCAAGTGAGTCAGAAGTTAAGCTTGACTGGAAAGCCCAAAAAGAAGAACAGGCCCGCATCCGCAAACGCGAAAATGACCTTAAAAAATGCGAAGACAAGATCTCCTCTCTCGAAGAGCGTCAATCTGCCATTGATGCAGAAATGTCCCTCCCCGAGGTTGCTACCAACGTAGCCCGCCTACAAGAACTCACTAAAGAACAAGAAACCATTACATCCCAATTAGAAGAATTATATGAACTCTGGGAAACCTTAGCTTAACTACGTAATTAATCAACTATCCCCTTTCATTTTATTCCCACAAAACCCTTCCGGTACCAAGCCACAAAAAGGGAATGGCAGGTACCGTGATAGGGTCGGGCCGATAATATAGGGGCAATTTTGCAGACTCCGCACCATAAGAAGTTCTAGTATTTCTGATTTTAGCAAAGAGCCAGCCCCCAAATGCAAAACTCGCAGCTGCGCTGCTCAGACATGTTGCATTTGGGGGCTGAAAGCCAAAATAAGAAACACAAGAACTTCTAATGGTGCTACATATGTCAAAATTGCCCCTATATTATCGGCCCGGCCCTATCACGGCACCTGCCATTCCCTTTTTGTGGCGCCCCTGCGCCCCTCCCCCACAGAAGCCGCAACTTACATAGTCTCGAAAGTTCCCCTAATTGCCTTAATGAAGTCCAAACTGTTTAAAATGATTGGATTCTCACAAGTAGAGATCAAAGACAAGCTCTTAGTCATCTTGCCGTCTTCTACGGTCTTGATACAAGCAGATTCCATTTTATCGGCAAACTGTACCAGTTCAGGAATATTATCAACCTCACCACGCTTACGAAGTGCTCCTGTCCATGCGAATATGGTCGCGATGGAGTTGGTGGAGGTCTCTTCGCCTTTCAGGTGTTTATAATAGTGTCTCTGTACTGTGCCGTGGGCTGCTTCATATTCGTACACACCGCTGGGAGATACCAGCACTGAAGTCATCATGGAGAGGTCGCCGTAGGCGGTGGCTACCATGTCGGACATTACATCACCGTCGTAGTTTTTACAGGCCCAGATAAATCCACCTTCTGAACGGATCACACGTGCCACTGCGTCATCGATCAGGGTGTAGAAGTACTCAATGCCCAGTTCTTCAAATTTAGCTTTGTATTCAGCATCGTAGATTTCCTGGAAAATATCTTTAAAGGTATGGTCGTATTTCTTGGAAATGGTATCCTTAGTGGAAAACCACAGATCCTGTTTGGTGTCAATAGCATAACTAAAGCAGGCTCTTGCGAAGCTGGAAATGGATTCCTTGGTGTTGTGGATACCCTGGATGATACCGGCTCCTGTAAAGTTGTGAATCGTCTCTCTTACCTCTGTACCGTCTTCTGCAGTAAATACCAGCTCAGCTTTGCCGGCACCGGGTACCTTGATCTCTGTATTTTTGTACACATCACCGTATGCATGACGGGCAATGGTAATTGGTTGGGTCCAGTTAGACACGTAAGGTACAATGCCTTTTACCAGAATGGGGGCACGAAACACTGTACCGTCCAGGATCGCACGAATGGTGGCGTTAGGACTCTTCCACATCTCCTTTAGATGATACTCTGACATTCTTGCCGCATTGGGGGTAATGGTGGCGCATTTTACAGCCACACCGTATTTTAATGTGGCCTTGGCGGAATCTACCGTCACCTGGTCGTTGGTCTCGTTACGATATTCCAAACCAAGATCATAATACTCTGTCTTTAAATCAATAAAAGGAAGTAACAACTCGTCCTTGATCATCTGCCAGAGAATTCTGGTCATTTCATCTCCATCCATCTCCACAAGAGGAGTTGTCATCTTAATTTTATCCATCAAAAAACCTCCTAGTTTCTTCTATCATATCTTTTTTCTCTCATATGCCTCATGTAATCCATTCTTTACCATATTTTCATAAGCATTGATCATATGGCGATTGGCAAGCTGCTCTGCCAGATCGGCATCACCTGCCTTAATAGCTTCCATGATTCCTTCATGCTCTTCATTGGACTTGTTGCCCCGAACTACATTCGATAACGTCTTCTTACGCACTCTGGCTACGTATTGATGATATTCCTTCAACAGATGCTCTAACATCTTACTGTTACATGCCTCATACAAAACATCATGGAAACGGTTATCCAACTGGCTCAGTTGTTCATAGTGTCCTTTCCGGGCATGGAAGCTTGCCAGGTAGACATTCTCTTCCAATTCTTCCAGTTGTTCTTTTGTGATATGTTTTGTGGCCCATCTGGCGCATAACCCTTCTAACAGAGAACGGATCATATAGATATCCTTTACATCCTTCTCCGTGATACCGGTCACATATGCCCCTTTATTGGGAATGATCTGGATCAATCCTTCCAACTCCAGCTGCCTGAACGCCTCTCTTACAGGAGTCCTGCTGACTCCCATCTCTTCGCTGATGGTAACTTCGCGTAGTTCCTCGTAATCCTCATATTTTCCACTTAAAATATCATCTCTCAGTTTGTTGAACACTCTTCCTCGCAGGGAGTATTTGTCGGTTACTTCCTGCTTCACATCATAATTAGCCATTTTTTCCCTTTCCATGACAGTTGCTTTTTGCTTTTGTCATTACAGGCAGTTGCTTTTCATGATTTCCACAAGGAAATCTTTCACTTACCCTATCTGAAATCCTTTTTCCTCACAGACCTTGTTAATCTCTCTGAGGATCTCTTCATCGGTAAGAACAGTCACACGGCCGCCTGCATACTCTTCGTCAACCCATTTTTTAATTTCTTTTACCAGTTCAGAAGTCTTATCCACCTGTTTCTCACCTTTTAGCTTGAAATAGGTGTTGATCCAGTGTGCAATGCCTGCAAGACCAGATGTATTTGAAACAGCCACAAGTACTGGTCGATTTAAAAACTTGTTCGTATCAAATATATTATAAATCTCTTCATTTTTCAAGAGGCCATCTGCATGAATTCCTGCTCTTGTGACATTAAAATTTTTACCAACGAAGGGAGTGCGGGACGGAATCGTGTATCCGATCTCTTTTTCATAGTATTCTGCAAGCTCTGTGATCACTGTGGTATCCATTCCATTCAAGTCACCCTTAAGCTGTGCATACTCAAATACCATGGCTTCCAAAGGTGTATTACCGGTTCTCTCACCGATACCAAACAGTGAAGTATTGATGCCCGAACATCCATACAACCATGCTGTGGTAGAGTTTACCACTGCCTTGTAGAAGTCATTATGCCCATGCCACTCGATCAACTCGTGAGGAACACCTGCATGAGTATGGATCGCATAAATAATGCCCGGCACACTTCTGGGAATAACTGCACCCGGATAGTTGACACCATAACCCATGGTATCACATGCCCTGATCTTGATAGGAATCTGATACTCCTTCATCAGCTTCATCACTTCCAGGCAGAAAGGTACTACATAACCATAGATATCCGCTCTGGTAATATCTTCCAAATGACATCTGGGACTGATACCCTCTTCCAGGCATTCTCTGATCACACTTAAGTAATGATCCATCGCCTGTCTTCTGGTCATCTTCAGCTTCATGAATATGTGATAATCGGAGCAGCTGACCAAAATACCGGTCTCTTTCATTCCGATCTCTTTTACAAGTTTAAAATCTTCCTTACTTGCACGGATCCAACTGGTTACTTCCGGGAATTTGTAACCCCTCTCCATACATTTATAAACTGCATCTCTATCCTTCTTACTATAAAGGAAAAATTCACTGGCACGGATCATACCATTAGGTCCACCCAGTTTATGCAGATAATCAAAGATCGTCACGATCTGCTCCGTGGTATACGGCGCCCTTGACTGCTGTCCATCTCGGAAAGTCGTATCCGTGATCCAGATATCCTGGGGCATATTATGCGGTACTACTCGATCATTAAATGGAATTTTCGGAATTTCTGAATATGGAAACATATTACGGAAGACATTGGGCTTCTCCACATCATCCAGGATATACATATGCTCCTCTATTTCCAACAGATTCTTCTTATAGTTCATCGTGACGGGTCGATTCTGAAAGATATCATTCTGCATCATAAGTCTCCTCACCTTCTGCCTCAAAAGGCAACATGATCGTTTTTTGTTATTACATTATTGTATACAATAATACCATTCCTGTCAATACTTTTCCAACATTTTTCTTACATTTATCATTCCCCAACCTTGTAAATTCCATGCTTCTCCCAAATCTGTAGCAGTGTAAGTCAACTTTCGTTTCACATCCTCATTACTCATATCGGGAAACTTCTGCAATAGGAGTGCAATAGCTCCTGTCACGATGGGTGTAGCCATAGAAGTTCCGCTTTTAGCCACATAAGCTTCCTTTGATAAAACTTTCCCAGGTTGGTGAATTCCATAGACGTGATTGGTGCCACGATAATTCACATTGCAGGAATAAATATCCGTCCCAGGTGCCACTACATCCGGCTTCCTGATTCTATCCGCAAATTTCCCTCTACCGGAATAAGTGGAACATTGCTTTGGATTATCCTTTCCATAACTTCCATCATGACACCCCACTGTAATCACCCTTTCACTGCCGCTTACTGCCGAAATACTGCCATCCATGGGCCCCTTATTCCCCGCTGCGCACACCACCACAATGCCTTCTGACCACACTTCCTCAATCTTTGACTGCAGCGCCTCCTGCTTCTTCTTATCGCTCATCTCCCCGATTCCCACAGATATATTCAGCACCCTGATCTGATACTGTTTTCTTACCTCCAAGATCCAATCAAGGGCCTCCAGCATATGCTTCGTCATTCCTTCTCCATTTTGATCAAGTACCTTACCCACCACAAGCCGGCTACCGGGTGCCATGCCTCTCATCCTTCCACCTGATTCTCCTCCGCTTCCTGCGATAATGCCACAAATATGCGTTCCATGTCCATTATCATCATACATCATACGATTTCTCCCCACAAAATCCTGAAATCCTACAACCTTTCCTCTCAGATCCGGATGAGCCCCAATCCCTGTATCAAGCACCCCTACCGTCACCCTTCTCTTCATCCAATCCTCCTGCCCTCCGCTTACCTGTATCTCTTTCGCAAACTGTTCATCTCTTAAGGATTCTTCCAGTCCCACCTGCCGCCGCACTCTCTCCATATTCCCATTTTCTCGCTTTATTTTCTCAAAACCCCTTCTAAATATCATACGCACCTTTCCCTTCCCTTTCTCCACAAAAAATAAATTTATCTCCTGGAAACTCTGACAACCCTACCTGCATAGAATAAACCATAAAACAAATTCATGGAGGCACTTAAAATGAGTGACTTAACTGCTACCAACTGTGGCTGCAACAACAATTCCTGTGGATGTGGTTGTGGTAACAACGGCGGATTCCTTGGCGGAAGCTGCATCTGGATCATCCTGTTATTATTCTGCTGCGGAGGAAACGGCAACGGTATCTTCGGCGGTAACTGTGGCTGCGATAACGGTTGCGGCAACAATAATAATTGCTGTGAATGGATCATCTGGATCCTGCTGATCAGCTGCTTCTGCGGCAATGGCTGCGGTAATGGCTGTGGCAATAGCTGGGGCAACAACTGTGGTTGCAATAACAACAACTGTGGCTGCTGCTAATCATTAGCCTTTGTGAAGGTAGGCTCCCTTGCGGAGCCTATTTTCCATGTAATATAAGACTAAGGGGATTTTCGTCATACTTAAGGAATGTCCTACATAGGATAATAGAAACAGCATTTTGCAAAAGGAGACACGATGAGTAACAGAATTCAGGACAAAGTAACAGCATTTGATACCTTATTTACCACCAATTATATTCAAAAACTCAAAATCCTGATGCCTTACTTTGATCCCTCCATGCAAAAAAATATTGCTGTTTATATCAAATATCTGGAGCTACAGTACACACTTAATTTTTTCAGACACCACCCGTCTGCCAATATTTCATTACTGCCTCATGAATCTTCCATGAACTATGGCAAGCTTTTCGGGGAAATGATCCCCTACTGCACAGAATCTGAGCGCAGCCAGATGGAAAATATGCAGAATATGTTCCGTACCTTTGAACAGTATAGAGAGATGATGGAAATGGTTCAGATGATGCAGGAAATGTTCCCTGAAGGCGAAAATCCCATGAATACTATGTTTGGCGGAGGTAATTCTCAAGACTTTGGCGGTATGGATCTGTCACAGCTTGCCCAGATGGCTCAGATGTTCGGTGGAGGTGATATGTCACAGATGGCTCAAATGTTTGGCGGCGGAGATATGTCTCAGACCATGGGTGATATGGATCTGTCACAAATAGCTCAAATATTTCAAATGTTTCAACCACAAGGAGGGAATACAGAAAATGGAGAAAACCAATAACAGACCTGCCTGGATGGAGGACGAACAGGTCAAAAACATTGATCCCAAAAAACTTAACTTTTTAGAAAAACTATTTAAAGAAGGACGGGGAAAATCCCAAAAAGAAATGCTTGCCTACATGATGCCCATGATGCGAAAGGCCAAGCAGGAGCGCCTGACTTTTACACCGCAGGAAATGCAAGCTGCCATAAATGCCATCAAAAAATATAGTACCGAGGAAGAACTAAAGCAAATAGACAATATTTTGGCCAAGACTGCCGGGAAAGCCAAATAAAGCCAAAAAGGACTTAAAACCGTGTAGGCATATTGATTTTCCATGCTTACACGGTTTATAAGTTCATTCAAACTTTATAGTTATTCGAATTCAATTGTTCCGACAGGTTTCGGTGTTACATCTAGCATGACACGATTAATCCCCTCTACTTCATGGGTAATGCGATTAGTAATATGATGAATCATCGGATATGGTATTTCCTCAATAGTAGCGCTCATGGCGTCCGTAGTATTTACCGCACGAATAATTGCTGCCCAGCCTTCATAACGCTTTCCGTCTTTCACTCCAACACTTTTGAAATCAGGCACCGCAATAAAATACTGCCAAACCTTTCCTGCCAATCCGTTTTTATCAAATTCTTCTCTCAAAATAGCGTCTGCTTCTCTCAGCGCATGAAGACGGTCCCGAGTGATAGCACCTAAACAACGCACACCCAAACCCGGACCCGGGAACGGCTGACGATAAACCATGTTATGAGGCAATCCAAGAGCCTCGCCAACCACACGAACTTCATCTTTGAACAATAATTTTACCGGTTCAACCAGTTCCATTTGCATATCTTCAGGCAAACCGCCTACATTGTGATGTGCTTTAACACCGTCAGATTCTAAAATATCGGGATAAATAGTACCCTGTGCAAGGAAAGCGATTCCTTCTAACTTAGCAGCTTCCTCATCAAACACCTTGATGAACTCGCCACCAATAATCTTACGCTTCTTTTCCGGTTCCGCTACACCAGCAAGCAAATCTAAAAATCGGTCAGTAGCGTCAATATAAATTAGATTTGCATCCAAGGCTTTTCCAAACACCTCAATAACCTGTTCACTTTCACCTTTACGCATCAGGCCATGATTAACGTGAACGCATACCAACTGTTTGCCAATCGCTTTGATCAACAATGCTGCAACAACACTTGAGTCAACGCCTCCTGACAGTGCTAACAATACTTTCTTGTTTCCTACCTGAGTACGAATTTCAGCAATCTGCTCCTCAATAAATTTTTGTGCAAGCTCCGGAGTGGTAATACGCTCCATGCTTTCAGGACGAATGATTTTTTCCATAAACGCTTCTCCTCTCTTATTCATTTGTGTAGTTATCAAAATAACCCTGGATATAGACAATCGGAGTTCCCTTATCACCGGAACCTGAAGTCAGATCGCAAAGGGAACCAATCAAATCAGTCAGACGGCGAGGCGTGGTTCCCTGAGAAACCATATTACCTACAAGTGAAGAACCATCCTTCTGCAAAATTTTACTCTTAATGGCTTCCTGTAATTCTTTTCCGGAAAGAGTTGAAAAATCATTATCTGCCAGATATTTTAATTTAAGCTCATTTGGTGTCCCTTCCAGCCCCAGTGTATATGCCGGAGAAACAACAGGGTCGGCTAGTTCCCAAATCTTTCCGATCGGGTCTTTAAATGCACCGTCACCATATACCATAACCTCGATGTGCTTTCCGGTAATCTCAAGCAACTTTGTCTGGATGTCTTCCACCAACTGCTGGCATTCTTCTCTTGGGAACAGTTTTACCGTGTCTTCGGTTGCCTTGTTGGAACCAAGCAAACCATAACGGGCATTCCAACCGCTTCCATCAATGGATTGCTTTGAAATTAACGATATATTTGTATGTGGTCCTAATTTTGAGAAAAAACCCTCGTATCTATGGGAAGAATTGACAGAATTACCGCTTATACTTCTTGAAAAAAACGCAATATCACGCCGCTATCTGGAAAAGAATTTCAAAGAAAAAAATATATCCTTACATCCACAGATCGAAGTTGCGGTACATGATTTGCTTATCCGATTCGCTTCTATTCATCTCGGAGTTTCGTGTGTTATTGAAGAATTTTCAAAAGAGGAATTAGAAGATTGTATTAAGGGTGCTTACGGCACAAAGTTTGATGAAATGGGCGTTTGCCCCCTTCATTATACCGATGATAAAGTTGCCGTTATGGAACTTTATCATGG
>JAFYSG010000005.1 GCA_017559435.1 Lachnospiraceae bacterium | reverse complement strand
CTGAATCGGTTACCTGACATCATCTCCTTGGAACGTGCAATCGCCTCACCGGCAGTTAGTTCCGGGTGCTCTGCCAATATGTATCCCGTCATTGCATAGCTGTAGCTTGCCATGATACCGGGAATCACAAACAGCAAAGACCACAACAAGGTATATAATCCCACCAGAAATCTGGTAGCTGCAGTTGTCTTCCAATTATAAAAATAGGTAAACAGGGTCTCCAGTTTAGCCTCTATTCTATCTACCAGATCCAGGTTGTATCTGGCATATCCGGCTTCGATCACACTGCCCAGTACGAAATATACGACTGTAAGAACAATCGCCGCCACAGCAATTAATAGAACACCTCCGGCCAGAAACGCACTTAAATATTCATTTACCCCACCAGCAGTGGAAAGAATCGTCATCCCCGCAACTTCAAAGCTTACCATTGATCCGGACATATCAATGTTCAGTTTCACATCCAGCCCTTCCGAGCCCAAACCGCCCAATAAGAATGCTATCAGACCGGCTATCACTGCGATCAACCATTTTCCACGCAACGCTTCTCTCGCAATATACCTAAAATTCGCCGCTATTTTCATATGAACTCCTCTCCGGCTCACACTTTTTTTAAGCCCTCTGCATCATATCTACTGTGCATCTATATTATAATACAAGTTCAGCATTACGTATAGATGGAATTTATGCACTATATGAAGCGGAAACGTGCAATCAAGGCTTAGACTTTCTTTTATAAATAATATAGGAATATACCATGGGTACTATGGCAGCGATCACTGCTACGATCAGCACAATGGGTACTGATAATATGTCGGGAAGAAATCCACAGACGCACATGAGCAGACCCAAGACAAACCACAGCTTACCGCTAAACCGATGGGTCTCGTACCATACATATTCGTCTGCCAGAGCCCAAGGTGTCTTAATTCCCATAAAAAAGTTCTGTTTTACTTTGGGAAGCAGATTACCGATCACAACAAACAATGCTCCCATGGCCACCATGATGATATTGGTTATATTAAAAGTAATAATTTCCAAAGCATAAGTGATCAGATACAACTGTACAGCCAGAAGAAAAACATTGAGCACCAGGAACAACTGATAATAATGCCCCAAAAAATAGGTATAATTGGCAGCTTTCGGATCCACATGCTTGGTGACCTCTGCCAGTACATTTACCAAAATCATAATGACAGGCAGCAGAAAGATCGTAATGGCACCGCCATAATCATCCGGAGTACCCTGGGCATTAAAATGGATCGGGATCTGTTCAGGCAAAAAGGGATATGCAATTACTGAAAGGATCAACGCGATCAGGCAGATAATGTAGTTTTTATAATTACCACGGTGAATGAATTTCATTAGCTCAAACCTCCTTTAAATCAGAAAACCACGCCATAATTTCTTCCACGACAGATAGGTTCAATTCGTAATAAATGTATTTCCCCTTCTTTTCGGTAGTCACAAGACCTGCCTCTTTCAAAATGGAAAGATGATGAGAAATCGTAGCTCCGGTCATGTCAAAATGTGCCAGAATCTCTCCCACTGGAAGTTTTTCTTTCTTTAATAAATGAATGATTTCCCGCCTGGTGGGATCTGATAAAGCTTTAAAACTTTCCTGAAAGCCCATATACCTACCTCCTTCTGTCATTGTAAAAATAAACATACATTTAGATATTCATCTAAATATATGTTTATTATATACAACAATATGTTCTTTGTCAAGGCTTTCCCCAATCATTCCACCTTACTCTGTTTTCTCTTAAACTTCCATGTTCCCACAATCTGTAACCCCATGGGCAGCAACAGAAACAACGCATACACTCCATAGAACACATAAGAAACCACTGTAATCCGATTCATCACAATCACCGGATCAAAATAAATCCCGGTCTGGTTAAACAGTACCGCCATCATGATCCCGGTCAGGCACCAGAAAAAAACTATTACCAGAGCTCTGTCCCGGTTATCGAACCGATAAATAGAAAAAGCCGTCCGCCCCCTCAAAGAGTATCCCCTGCTCTTCATGGAATTACTGCTCTCCACAAAATCCTCCATCGTCCATGTGATCAGAATAGAAATCAGTGCCAGGAGATGCAAAAATCTTTGCCATAGATTCCCCTGACGAATACCCCTCCCAATGCCTTCTCTGGAAATCTCGATCCGCCGCGCCCGCACCTTGATTCTGGGAATGGTACGAAGCAGGATGGATAAAAACAACGATAACCTGGGGGAAATCCGTCCGAACAGGTACACCACCTTATCTGCTGTGATCAGTTCGAAAATACAGCAAAACCACATTACTACCGCAGCCACTGTCATTCCCTGTATCAATCCATACACCACAGACTCCAATGTAATATAATTGCCGATATAATTGGACTTAATATTTGTCATACCAAAATGATTGTAAGAGGCATACCAATTGGCATAAGCAACTGCCAATAAGACCAGACACAAATTCAGCACCAGATTCTTCCATCCGTTCAGCTTTACGGAATACAAAAACGCACACAAAAAGGAAATCGCCAAAAATACCGGATGTTTAAAACATACCGTACAGGCAATCACCGCTGCAAAATAAATAAAATTGATCATAGGATGATAACTGTCAAATCTCATGTAAACTCACCTGCTCATCATCCCATACTTTGTCTTCATACGGTTCAGCTTCTCCATCATAGGTCTTGACAATAAAAGCAGCGTCAGTGCAGTTGCCACCCCATGAATCAAGTTCGGAATCAGGCCGGATCCGAAAATTGTCAGTGCATAGGCACCGGTAATCGGCTGTCCCATGGTAAAAATCGAACATACATCCAGTATAGGGCCTACAATTACCTGAATGATGGCATATCCCAATAGTGCAGTCTGTATCCGCAGATCCTCATGCATAAGACTCTTTATATGAAACCAGCCGGCCAGCGCACCGCCCATACCATAGGCAAACATCTGCCATGGTGTCCAAGGGCCCTGTCCGAAGATAAAGTTACTGACAAATCCACTGGTAACACCGGTAAGAAATCCCGCACCGGGGCCAAAAGCCATACCTGTGATCATGATAATACCGCACATAGGCTTGAAGAACGGAATCATGGCAAATGTTGCTCTTGAAGCAATGGCAATGGCACTCATAACCGATAAGGTTACCATTTCCCTTGCCTGTGGTTTCCTTCGCTCATAGGAAAAAAAGAACACCACAAAAGCAAGCAAGATCAATCCCACACTGACCAGATAATAATTTCCGTTTATAAGTTCTTTTGACATAATGCAATAACCTCCTCGTTGGTAATGGTATTTTCAAACAGATGGCGGCTCATTCGGTTGGCCGCTGTGGTATAAAAACTGTTGCCGGAGAAAAACCGATTCGGTGTATTGGTAGTGACGATACCTCCATCAAAGAACATACTGACCGCATCGGCATAACGGGCACAAAATTCCACATCATGGGATACCATGATAATGGTCACTCCCTGCTCCTTAAGTTTTTCCATAATCTCTGCAAATTTCAGTTTAAAGAAACTGTCAATGCCCTTGGTAGGCTCATCCAAAAGCAAAACCTTCGGCTCGGTCAACAATACCTTGGCAAGAGCAGCGCGTTGCTGTTCTCCACCGGACAAATCGTATGGATGACTCTCCAGAAGATCTATGATTTCGCAGGTTTCTGCTACCTGTGCAATCCTTGCAGTTTTCTCCGTCTCCGATATCTTCCCCGACAGCATCTCAGCAAGATCTTCCTTCACAGTCTTATGTACAAACAGGCTCTGAGGGTCCTGGGGCAACATGGCTAACATCCCCTGAAACAACTTCCCTGACTTATATTTTTCAATCTTTTTGCCGTCAATCAACACCTTCCCACGGTAAGGCTTGCAGATACCGCTGATGGCCTTCAAAGTCGTGGACTTGCCGGTTCCGTTGCCGCCTACAATGGCAAAGAGGCTGTTCTTCGGAACTTTTAGGGAAACACCCTTTAAAATATCCGGCGTTTCTTTTTCATATCGAAACCACAACTCCTGTAATTCTACAGCCGGATTCTTGACGTCCTCCTCAATGTACTTCTGCCCTTTGTCCACCTTGGTTTCAGTAATTGTGATGCCGGCAAACAGCTGATCCAGCCATTCTGCGCCTTCCCGGACAGTAAGGGGACATGTCAGCTCAGGCAAAAGATTTTTCGCAGAAGATGCCTTCTCCTGTACTCCATAATAAATCTGCACCGGTGTAGGCATGGCCGCAAACATGCGGTTATTCTCTCCTTTTAAGAATTCTCCGATTCTTTCCGGTCTGTCATTGGCAATGACCTTGCCATTTTCCATGACAATCACCCGATCAGAAGCATAGAAGATATCCTCCAGTCTATGTTCTGTAATAATGATGGTGGTACGAAGCTCACGATTGATCTTGCGCACTGTATTTAAAAAATCTGATGCGGCGATGGGGTCTAGCTGGCTGGTGGGTTCATCCAAAATCAGCACACTGGGCTGCATAGCCATAACAGATGCCAGGTTTAAAAGTTGTTTCTGTCCACCGGACAACTCGGATACATTCTTATGGAACCAATCCTGGATATCAAAATAGCTTGCCATCTCGGCAACTCTTAAGCGGATGGTCTTCTGATCGCAGCCTAAGCTTTCCAGACCAAACGCCAGCTCATGCCACACTTTATCGGTGACGATCTGGTTGTCCGGATTTTGCATCACATACCCGATCCGGGAAGACTGTTCCCTCATATCCACTTCCTTTAACGGTCTGCCCTGAAACAGAATCTGACCTTTCATTTTTCCATAAGGAGCCAGCACAGTCTTTAAATGCTTTAATAACGTGGTCTTACCACTGCCACTTCGGCCGCATACAGTCACATATTCTCCCTGTTCAATGGTCAGGGAAACATTGTTAAGTGCCAGCCTCTTAGGAGCTACCGGATAACAAAAACTCAAATCCTTGATCTCAAAATGTGCCATGTCAATTCCTCCCAAATATGTAATGCTGTTGGTATAGACAGAAAAGCAAAATAACATACCGTTCCCAAAACTGTCCAACCATTCTCTATTCCTGAAATGTAAATCTGCGGAAGATAGGTCACATCCATTCCTCCACAAAAAGCACAAATTTTAATCATACTTAAAAATACAAGCCTCAGCCCCAGCAGGACTTTATCTCTCTTT
>JAFYSG010000080.1 GCA_017559435.1 Lachnospiraceae bacterium | reverse complement strand
AGTTAAGGATAAGGAAATGATTTTATTTCAATGTGATTATCATGAAGGGGCGCATCCAAAGATCCTGGAGCGCCTTCTTACCACCAATATGGAGCAGACCGTTGGCTACGGAGAGGATCCATACTGTGCACAGGCAGCCCGGAAGATCAGAAAAGCATGCGGCAATGAGAAATTGGCAGTGCATTTTCTGGTAGGCGGGACACAGACCAATATGACAGTGATCCATGGCGCGCTTCGTCCGCACCAGGGGGTGCTGTGCGCTGTCAGTGGCCATATCAATGTACATGAGACCGGTGCTGTAGAATCCTGTGGTCATAAGGTGTTGGGGCTTCCAAGCAATGATGGGAAGATTACTGCTTCACAGGTGGAAGAAGCCTATCTGGCTCATGTAAATGACGGCAGCTTCGAGCATATGGTGCAGCCTAAGATGGTGTATATCTCCAATCCCACAGAGCTAGGAACCATTTACAGCAAAGAGGAACTGACAGCACTTAGTAACGCCTGCAAACGATGTGGTCTGTATCTGTTTCTGGATGGGGCAAGATTAGGATATGGTCTTGCTGCCCCGGACAATGATCTGACCATGGCGGATGTGGCTTCCCTTTGCGATGTTTTTTACATAGGAGGGACCAAGATCGGTGCATTATTTGGAGAGGCTGTGGTGATCAGTAATATGGAACTGGCAGCAGACTTTCGGTATGTGATAAAGCAAAAGGGTGGTATGCTTGCAAAGGGAAGACTTCTGGGGGTGCAGTTTGATACACTGTTTACAGATCACTTGTATGAGGAAATTTCTGCTCACGCCATTGCCATGGCGGAGAAACTTCGGGCAGCTTTTGATGAGATGGGTTATCCGTACCTGGCTCCCAACAGAACCAATCAGATTTTCCCGATTCTGCCGGATAAGGAGCTGGAAATTTTGGGAGAGCGGTTTGGGTATTGTTATCAGGAGAGGATAAATGAGACACACAGTGCGGTGCGTTTTTGTACCAGTTGGGCCACAAAAGAGGAACATGTTGATGCGTTGATACAGGCCATCCGGCAGAAAGGATAGGAAAGATGGGATATGACAAGGTGAAAATAAAACAGATTCGCGGTCTGATGGTGCTTGCAGCTGTGCTGATTCTGGCTTTGATCTATAGTGAGCAGATATTAGGTGCCATTGGGGTGGGATTTCAGATTTTCAGCCCGTTTATCGTGGGTGGTGTGATCGCTTTTATACTGAACCTACCCATGAATCTGATTGAGAAGAAGCTTATGGGGAGATGGAACGGTAAAATCGCAGGGAAGCTGAAGCGTCCCATCAGTATGGTTCTTTCTCTAATCTTAGTAATGGCGATTATTATCCTTGTATGTTTGACAGTGATACCGCAGCTGACAAAGACCATCGGTGTGCTGGGGGCTAAGATTCCTGCATTTTTGGATGATGTGATCGCGTGGCTGGAAGTCATGAGTAAGGAATATCCTCAGATACAAGAAGAAGTAAATAATCTTGCAGAACTGGAAATCGACTGGGTCAAGACCGGTAACAGCCTGCTGGGATTCTTTACCAGTGGATTGGGAAGTGTGGTGACTTCTACAGTTTCTGTGGCGGGCAGTATTATTGGTGGTGTTGTAAGAGCTGTGATCTCTCTGATTTTTTCACTGTATATCCTAAGTCAGAAAGAGAAGCTGCAGAGTCAGGGGAGAAGCGTACTGAAGGCATACCTGCCGGAGCGGATGAATCAGAAGGCGGAGCATGTGTTTTCGCTGCTGTACCGTAACTTCAGCAAGTTTATTACCGGACAGTGTTTGGAGGCAGTAATTCTGGGAACTATGTTTGTGATCGCCATGTCCTTGTTTCGGATGCCTTATGCGGTGATGGTGGGTGTTCTGATCACTTTCACAGCGCTGATTCCCATAGTGGGAGCGTTTATCGGCTGTGGGGTTGGAACCTTCCTGATTCTGATCGAGAATCCCATGCAGGCGTTTATTTTCGTGATTATATTCCTGGTATTGCAGCAGCTGGAGGGCAATCTGATCTACCCCAGAGTAGTGGGCAACTCTGTAGGTCTGCCTTCTATCTGGGTACTGATGGCTGTCAGCGTGGGCGGCAGTCTGTTTGGTGTGGCAGGTATGCTGGCGTTTATTCCCCTTCTGTCCACGGTTTATGTGCTGATCAAGGAGAGTGTCAATGGTCGTAATCAGGCAAAGCTGTCCAAAGGCAAAAAAGCGCATAAGGATAAGAAAAACGGCAATACTGTTCCTGAGGTGAAGAAAATGGATAAGAAAACACGAAAAGAGCAGGAAGAACAGCGTAACCATAATGAGTTTAACAGTGTCACGTAAAAAACGAAGCCGGAGAACCAGAACCAGACGCATAACGTCCGGAAGGAAGGAATCCAGCCCATTAACCAAAAAAGATAGTGCTTATGTAAAAATAAGGTGCGTTTTTCAGGCGCACCTTACATTTTACAGGATTTATTGTTTGTTGTTTTGACTGCTTTCTCCGCCCGGCCCGTCCTTGCGGGGAACTTCGTCCGGGATGATATCCTGAGGCAGATCTACCTGAGGAATGTCCCCGTCATCGTATACATTGGTCGGTTGTTGACCGTCTGGCAGCGTATTTTTTTTCTTGTTTTGCATAATGCACCTTCCTTTTGTGTTGCCTGAATCTACTCACCTTTACTGATGATTTCCAAAATGTTGATCAAATCATAAATATTGTTAAGCTGCACATCAAGTTCAAGGATATTGTTTTTTAGGTCAATGGATAAAGTTTCAAATTTTTCCCTGAGCTCAGGGGCTACATAAGATGCCATATTATCACCTCCGGAATAGTATGTGCAGCATGTGGCAGATTATTCGGAGTAAATTCATGGTTCATTTTCATGGTCAAATTGCTTAAGTTCATTGTCAGAATTTTCTTGCAATTTACAAAATATGAGCAATTAGAACAACTTTTAAAAATTTCGAAAAAGTACTTGCTTTTTTTCTACAACGTGATATAATCATATTTGTTCACGGGGTGTGGCTCAGCTTGGTTAGAGCGCCGTCTTAGGGAGGCGGAGGTCGCGAGTTCGAATCCCGCCACTCCGATAGGAGAATATCCAGTAAACAAGCACTCGAGGAATTGAGTGCTTGTTTTTTTCCTTAAAAGCCAGAGATGGTTTTGTCAGAATTGGACTATGGGTGGCTGATGAAAGGGTATGGTAGAAAAGAATGATTATTTTATTATTGGTTGTGGTGTGGCTGTTAGTGATTCTGGTTCGTGCAATTACTTTTAAACCACATCAGGAGCCGGAGATTCAGGCACAGGCCATTACGCTGAAGGAAGAGAAGATTATTGCGGATATGGCAGATATGATTCGCTGTAAGACGGTATCTTACAGTGAAGAAGAAATGATAGATTGGGAAGAGTTTTGTAAATTTGAAGCGCTGCTTCGGGAACGTTTCCCGCTGGTACATAAGGCATGCTCCTTTGAAAAAATCGGGAAGACCGGATTGTTGTATCGTTTAAAAGGGGAAAGCAGCACAGAGCCTTCCGTGTTCATGTCTCATTATGATGTGGTTCCCGTAGCGGAAGCAGGCTGGGAAAAGCCGGCTTTTGAAGGACTCATTGAAGATGGTGTGCTTTGGGGCAGGGGGACATTGGATACCAAAGGAACCCTGTGTGGTATTATGGAAGCAGCAGAGCAGCTTTTGGAAGAAGGATTTGTACCGAGGCAGGATATATACTTTGCTTTTTCCGGGGAAGAAGAAGTCAGTGGAAATGCTTGTCCTAAGATGGTGTCCTGGTTTGAAAACCAAGGCATCCGTCCGGCTATGGTAGTGGATGAAGGGGGTGCAGTGGTAGAGAATGTGTTCCCGGGAGTGACAGGGGAATGTGCATTGGTCGGCATTGCAGAAAAGGGAATGGCAGACTTGCAGCTTGTGATGGAAGGAAACGGCGGTCATGCGTCCACGCCGCCCAGGCGTACCATGCTGGGACAGCTTTCGGAAGCTGTGGTAAAGATCGAGAAGCATCCTTTCTCAGGGCAGTTGACGGCGCCGGTAGCCGGAATGTTCGATGTACTGGGAAGGCATGCAGGATTTGGATATAAGATATTGTTTGCTAATATGTGGTGCTTCCGTCCTTTGTTTGACCTGGTGTGCAGGATTTCAGGCGGGGAGCTGAATGCCATGATGCGAACTACCTGTGCTGTTACCCGGATGGAAGGAAGTAAAGCGTTTAATGTGCTGCCTTCCAGAGCCAGTGTCGGTATGAACCTTAGACTGATGGGGAAGGATACGGTAGAAAGTGCCAGAGCGTATATACAAAAGGTGATCGGTAATAAAAGAATCCGGATTCAAGTGGTAGAGGGAATGAATCCGTCTATCTGTTCGGATACTGCCTGTAAGGAGTGGGATAAGTTAAGAACAGCTATTCGCCGGACGTGGCCCCAAGCGTTGGTGTCACCCTATTTGATGATGGCTTGCAGCGATTCCAGACATTACTGCAGGATAACAGACAGGGTGTATCGATTTTCAGCCATGAAGCTGTCTAAGGAAGAGCGGGGGATGATTCATGGGAATAATGAGAGAGTGCCGATAACCACATTGCTTACTACAGTGGAATTTTACATTAGACTGATGAAGGAGTGTTAATTATGCAAAAACAGGAAAAGCCCGTAAAGCGGGTGCAGGCTCCCTGCCCGGTAGCAGAGAAATGTGGCGGCTGTAAATGGATTCACAAACCTTACAAGGAGCAGCTTGCTTTGAAGGAGAAGTGGGTGAGAGAGTTGATGGAGCCCTATTGCAAGTTGGAACCCATCATTGGTATGGAAGAGCCGAAACATTATAGGAACAAGGTTCATGCGGTATTTGGAGAGGATAGGAAGCATAATGCTATCTCTGGAATCTATCAGGAGGGAACCCACACAATCGTATCGGTGGATTCCTGTCTGATTGAGGATCAGAAGGCAGATGCCATCATCGTATCTATTCGAGGGCTTCTGAAATCCTTTAAGATACGCCCATATAATGAGGATACCGGGTATGGACTTCTGCGTCATGTGCTGATCCGCACCGGCCACGTCACAGGGCAGATCATGGTGGTTCTGGTGCTTGGCTCTCCTGTGATGCCTTCTAAGAACAATTTTGTGAAGGCACTCCTAAAGCTGCATCCGGAGATTACCACCATCGTGGTAAACGTAAACAACCGCAGCACCAGTATGATATTGGGAGAGAAAGAGCAGGTGATTTACGGTAAAGGGTACATTGAGGATGTGCTTTGCGGAAACACCTTCCGTATTTCTCCCAAGTCTTTTTACCAGGTGAATCCTGTACAGACCGAAAAACTGTATGGTAAGGCCTTGGAATTTGCAGCACTCACGGGCAAAGAAACGGTGGTGGATGCATATTGCGGTACTGGAACCATCGGCCTGATCGCCAGTGACAAGGCAGGTAAAGTCATCGGCGTGGAACTGAACCAGGATGCGGTGAAGGATGCCAGGATCAATGCCAAATATAACGGCGTGAAAAACATCCAGTTTTATCAGAATGATGCGGGTAAATTTCTGGTGGAGATGGCTTCTGCAGGAGCAAAGGTGGATGTGGTACTGATGGATCCGCCCAGGGCCGGCAGTGATGAAGCATTTCTAAGCAGTGTAGTGCAGATTGGTCCACCTAAGATCGTATACATCTCCTGTAATCCCCAGACTCTGGTGAGGGATCTGGAGTATCTTAAGAAAAAGGGATATCAGGTGAAGAAAGCAGTCCCTGTGGATATGTTCCCTTATACGGACTTAAAACATGTGGAAATGGTGTGCCTCATTGAGAAGAAAAGATGATGGTCAACGAAGAAGAATAGATAAAACCGCTGTCGGCTTAAAAATAATCTGACAGCGGTTTATTTCTTGTACAGAAATCATTCTGCATTATTAGTTGGTGTAATTATCAAAGTATCCCTGTACCAAGATCACCGGAGTACCCTTGTCTCCGGAACCGGAGGTCAGGTCACACAGTGATCCGATCAGGTCGGTCAGACGTCTGGGAGTAGTTCCCTGGCTTGCCATATTGCCCACCAGATTATCGTCCTTATCCTTGATCTTCTCCTCGATAGCCTTTCTCAGTGCTTCTCCTGACAGCTCGGCAAAATCATTGTCTGCCAGATATTTCAGCTTCAGCTCATTGGGAGTACCCTCAAGGCCGGGGGTATAAGCGGGAGACACAACAGGGTCTGCCAGCTCCCATATCTTACCTACGGGATCACGGAAGGCACCGTCACCGTAGATCATTACTTCGATATGCTTACCGGTCTTTAAAAGAAGGCTTGCCTGAATCTCATCAACCAACGGCTGACAGTCTCTGGGGAACAGCTTCACAGTACTCTCAGTGGACTTGTTGGAGCCGAGGAGACCATATTTCTCATTGTAACCGTTACCGTCTATCGAGGAGGTCAGGATATCGTCAAGACCACATACACGCTCTGCGCCATTAGCAAGCAGGATACGCTTGGTGCGCTGACGGGTGTGAATATCACAGGTCAAAATATTCTTCGTATAATTTAAGATAGCTCTGGGATTATTGGCAAAGATGATCTCCACCTCTGCCCCCATTTCCTGAATCAGATTACCATAGTAATCTACGTAATCTACGCCGGTGAAAGGATGTTTGTTCTCACCGAACAGTTCACGATATTTTTCCAGAGTGAGTACGTCGGTGTAAGGATTCACTCCTGCTTCGTCCAGCTTGTCAAGGCTTACCAACTCATTTCCCACTTCATCACTGGGGTAGGAGAGCATGAGAACTACCTTCTTCGCACCCTTTGCAATTCCTCTTAAGCAGATGGCAAAACGGTTACGGGAGAGGATGGGGAAGATCACGCCGATGGTCTCTCCGCCTAACTTATTCTTTACATCTTCAGCAATGGCAGCAACGCTTGCATAGTTACCCTGTGCCCTGGCTACAATGGATTCGGTACATGCTACCACATCGCGGTCGCGAAGTTCAAAACCTTCACTCTCAGCTGCTTCCAATACACTTGTTACTACGATATCAGCCAGATTATCACCTTCCCGGATGATCGGGCAACGGATACCTCTGGATACGGTTCCTACTTTTCTTTCCATTTATATCAGATTCCTTTCTCTTGGGAATAACGAGGCCTGTGTTAAATTTACTGCGTTACACCACATAACTAAAGTGTGTAAAAGGCCCACATAGTTATTATAATACAAAACTCTCAGAAATGGTAGTGTTTTTATGAAAAAAAATAAGATTGTTGTTCGGTTGTTTTTTGTACCCAAAGAAACATAGAATATAAATTATGACAGAGTCATTGACATTTTTTTCATTCTGATGTAGCATTAGAATATTGTTGTCCGGACTGAGCGATGCTGTGCAGAACAAAATGTGTATTGTAAAGTGTAGAGCAAAAAGATCCAAGACAGCAGCATAAGGAGGAGATGTATATGAAAAAGAAAATGTTAATGCTGGCAGTTTTACTGCTTTCTCTAGTGCTTACAGCCTGTGGAAAGGATCAGGGTAAGTCAGGGGCAGAGGCAAAACTTTTAAGCGGTAAACACAATGTGGAGATTCACATCAAGGACAAGGGCATCATTACTGTGGAACTTGATGCTGACAGTGCACCCATCACTGTAACCAATTTTGTAAAGCTTGCAGAGAAAGGTTTTTACGAGGGTCTTACATTCCACCGGATTATCAATGGTTTTATGATGCAGGGCGGAGATCCTAAGGGTAATGGTACCGGAGGGGCGGAGGAGAAGATCAAAGGAGAATTTGCCAGCAATGGTGTGAAGAATTCCCTTTCCCATACCAGAGGTACTATTTCCATGGCAAGATCTAAGGAGATGAACAGTGCCAGTTCACAGTTTTTTATCATGCACCAGGATTCCATAGGGCTGGACGGAGATTATGCTGCCTTTGGTCATGTGACGGAAGGGATGGATATTGTGGATGATATCTGTGAGAATACAACCGGTCAGGATTATAATGGTGTGGTACCTGTGGAGAATCGTCCGGTGATTGAGAAAATTGTAGTACTTGCCTCACAGTAGGACAGAAGTAGGACGGAGTAGGAGCCAAGATGAAAATAAGTGCACCATGTATTCGTTGCCTGATAGAGAAGCAGGAGGAGAGAATACAGCAATTTGAAGATACAGAGAAAAAGGCAAGATATATGAAGGAAGTGCTGTGCCTGATCGGTGAGAGCGATGACAATGCGTCAGCGCCGGGCCTGGTGGCCAAGATCCGGAAGGTATATGAAACTTATTTTGGTAAGACGGATGATTATGCTCAGATCAAGCATCGTTTCAATCAGCTGATGCTCTCTGTGGAGCAGGAAATTGCAGACAGGATCAGGACCGGCAGAGAGCCTTTACGTTATGCCTTGACTTATGCGAGAATTGGTAATTACATTGATTTCGGTGCCATGAAGGATGTGGATACCAAAGTGTTGGAAGATATGATTTATGCTGCGGAAGAAAATCTTGTGGATGAAACAGTGTATGAGCAATTCTTGCAGGAGATCGCGGAAGCGAAACATTTGGTGTATTTGGTGGATAACTGTGGAGAAGTAGTGCTGGATAAGCTGGTAATCCAGTGCCTTAAGGAGGTTTATCCACAGCTTAGGATCACCGCAGTAGTCAGGGGGAAAGAAGTTTTGAATGATGTGACGATAGAAGATGCCAGAGAGACCGGACTTGACAAAGTGACAGAAGTCCTGGAGAATGGTACGGATATCGCAGGTACGGAGCTTATGTATGTCAATGAAGCTACGAAGCAGGCAATTCTTGAAGCCGATGTGATTATTTCCAAAGGTCAGGGGAATTTTGAGACATTAAACGGATGTGGACTGAATATCTACTATCTGTTCCTGTGTAAGTGTCACATGTTTGTGAAGCGTTTTGGTGTGACTAAGAATGCAGGTGTTTTTGTGCGCGAAGTGGATCTGATTTAGACAGTGATAAAGAAATACCCTTCGGAATTCAGGTTAATGGTGGATTCCGAAGGGTATTGTAATAAGTTAATCAGCATAAAAAAGGATTCCCAATGTGCCGGGACCGCAGTGGCTGGAAATGACGCCACCGGCTCTGGTGATATAAATATGATCAAAATAGCATAGGTTTTCCAGATACTTGTACACTTCTTCAAGCACTTCTTCTTCACAACCGGAATGGGTGATGAATACACAATCAGGGTCTGCGTGTAGTAGGGCAGGCTCCAGATCCTTGGCGTATTTCATGATCACGGAAGCCTGTTTGCCGCGATATTTTCTGGAAACAGCCATGACACCCCGTTCTACTATGATCTGAGGCTTTAACTTCAGAGTATTACCTAACAGTGCTGTCACCGGTTTACATCTGCCACCTCTTGCCAGATAGGTAAGTGT
>JAFYSG010000079.1 GCA_017559435.1 Lachnospiraceae bacterium | reverse complement strand
GCACCGGTGGGATGTGAGTATGAGGTTGTATTGATTGGTGAGGAATTAGGGTATTAATCTGATATTGGTTTCATTAAAGTGATACGAAAGGAATTGACCATGAGAATAGAGCTGCCCGAGAAGGTGCGTCAAATCATAAATTGCATAACAGAAGCCGGTTATGAGGCTTACGCGGTGGGCGGCTGTATTCGGGACTCGATCCTTGGCAGGGTGCCGGATGACTGGGATATCACCACATCTGCCACGCCTCTTGAAGTAAAGCAACTCTTTCGGCGGACCATTGACACCGGAATCCAACATGGTACGGTAACAGTCATGTTGGACAAAGAAGGTTTTGAAGTGACCACATATCGGATTGATGGTAAGTACGAGGATGGCCGACATCCGGAGGAAGTGACCTTTACCCCCAATCTGGAGGAAGATTTAAAGCGCCGGGATTTTACCATCAATGCCATGGCATATAATGAACAGGATGGGCTGGTTGATTTGTTCGGAGGCATGCAGGATATTCAGGCAAAGATCATCCGTTGCGTGGGGGATCCGATTGCCAGATTCAATGAGGATGCGCTGCGCATTATGCGGGCTATCCGGTTTGGAGCACAGCTCGGGTATGAGATAGACAGTGAGACGAAGCAGGCCATCAAGGAACTGGCACCGAATCTTACAAAGATCAGTGCAGAGCGGATTCAGGTGGAGCTGACCAAATTGCTGGTTTCACCCCATCCGGAAGCCATGCGTACTGTGTATGAGACCGGTGTAGCAGATGTGATCATGCCGGAGTTTGCCGCGATCATGGAGACGCAGCAGAATCACCCACACCATAGTTATAGTGTTGGGGAGCACACGATTCGCGCTATGCAGAAAGTGGAAGGGCGCAAGGAGCTTCGACTTGCCATGCTGTTTCATGATATGGGTAAACCTTTATGCCTGACCACGGATGAGCAAGGCATCACACATTTCTATGGCCATGCGCAGCACAGTACAGAAATTGCCAGGAAGATTTTGAGGAGATTGCGTTTTGACAATGATACAACCAACACTGTGTGCAGATTAGTGCAGTACCATGATTATGGTAATAGTGTGGATCCTGACCGTCGTATTGTCAGACGAGCCATGAACAAGATAGGGGGAGATTTATTTCCACTGCTGTTTGAGGTAAAAAGGGCGGATATTCTGGCACAGAGTGAGACGTTCCGGGAAAAGAAGCTTAAGCGACTTGCAAAGTGGCAGGAATTGTATGCGCAGATTTTGCAGAGACAGGAGTGTGTCTCCTTGAAGACATTGGCAGTAACAGGCAGTGACCTGATCGCGCTTGGCATGAAACCCGGGAAAGAGTTGGGAGATACTTTGCAAGAACTGCTGGAGCTGGTGTTGGATCAGCCGGAATGCAATACGAAGGAATATTTATCCCAGATAATTTTCCAAAGAAAATAACATACTTTCCCACCCTCACACATAAGATAGGTTAGGCTCGTTTTGTGCGGGCATTAAAAACAATGTGGGAGGGCTTGCAAGTGAATGACAGGGCAGTCGGGTTACTGGAACAGTATGATGTGGAGGTGCGAAAGACCAGAAAAGGAAGAGGCGCCATTCTGTGTGATACTGATAAAGGAAGCCTGATTTTCAAAGAATATGCGGGAAATGAACTAAAGATTGCCCTTCAGAACAGGATTTTAGAGCAGGTCAGTGAAGACGGCAGGGTAAAGGTGGAACAGATCGTACCTGACAAAGAAGGTAACCTGCTGGTGAAAGATAATGATGGAATCTCATATGTGCTGAAAACCTGGTTTGAAGGCCGAGAATGTAATATATACGAAAGAGCAGAGTGTGTGGAGGCAGTAAGATTGTTGGCAAAGCTGCACTTAAGTATGGAAGGCATAGAAAGCGATGTTCCTATTCCGCCGTTTCAACCCCATAAAGAATATGAGAAGCACAACCGGGAGCTGAAGATGGTCCGCAAATTCTTAAAGGCCAAGGGTCAGAAGAATTGGTTTGAGATTAACCTGCAGCAAACCTTTGGTCTGTTTCTGGATCAGGCCTTGGAGATCACAGAGCATTGGCAGCAGTACAGTCATCTTCAGGAAGGGCAGGCGGAATGTAGCTGCCTATGCCATGGTGATTACCAATATCACAATATTATCAAAAGTGAAAGAGACTGGTACATACTGAATTTTGAAAAATGTGTCCGTGACAATCCTATCAGGGATCTGTACCTGCTTTTACGCAAGCTTTTGGAGAAAAGTAACTGGTCCATTTCCTTGGGTACGGAGCTGCTCAAAGCGTATGAGGAAATCCGACCGATCTCGGCTTATTCCAGAATTGATCTTTATTATCGTTTGGCGTATCCGGAGAAATTCTGGAAGATAGTGAACTTTTATTTTAATTCGCGTAAGGCTTGGATTCCGGAGAGGAATCTGGAGAAATTAAATAAATTGTTGGAGCAGGAGCCTTTGAAGCAGCATTTTTTGGATGCGGTTTTTCGGACGTTTTAGATTAGGGGGGATGATGAAATAGTGACGGTTAGCGGCGGCCCGTTGGTAGTATTGCTCTAGTGACGTTCAGCCGCGCCCCATTCACAAAATCGCCCCTTTGGGGGCTCTCCGCTGCTTCGCAGCTCTTTTTGCTCATTAGCGGGGCGCTCCCTCAGAGGTGAAAAATAGATGAAAATTC
>JAFYSG010000078.1 GCA_017559435.1 Lachnospiraceae bacterium | reverse complement strand
TCTAATTTTCTTTTATTTTTATAAAAATATACATTTTTATTGACATTCTCGAATATCGAGCATATAATATAATCACAGATACTCGATATTCGAGAATGGAGGTGTGATGTATGCCGCGGGAGAAATTCAGAACCCTCACGGAGCAGATGTTTTATGTATTGCTGTGTTTGAAAAAGGAATGCTACGGTCTGGATATTCTGGAGCGAATCCCTGCCATGACGGCAGGCCGGGTCAGCGTAGGCTCCGGTACGTTATACAATCTGCTGGAACAGTTTCTGGATGCCGGCATGATCGTGGAGACGAAAGTGGAGGGAAGGAAAAGGACCTATCTCATCACAGAGAAAGGAAAAGAGATGCTGGATGCGGAATATGCCCGTATCGTAGCTCAGGCACAGGATTACCGTGCCATTTTCGGAAAGGAGGAAACCTCATGAAAGATAAGAAACGCCAATTTGTCCGTTGTGCATTTTATGATCAAACCGCCATGCAGAAGCAATTTGAGAAAATGGCTTCCCGGGGTTGGCTGATTGAAAAGATCAATGCTTATTTCTGGACTTATCGCAAAATTGAACCAACGGATTTACACATCACAGTAACCTACTTTCCTAATGCCAGTGATTTTGATCCCGGCCCCAGCGACCAACAGCAGATGATGGAGGAGTTTGCTGCCAGGGACGGCTGGAAGCTTTTGACCCGCTGGGGGCAGATTCAGGTCTTTAGCAATGAAGAGCCCGATCCCACACCCATCGAGACCGATCCGGTGACGCAAGTAAATACCATTTACCGGGCCATGAAAAAGAACCTGATCCCCTCTCATTTGATGATCCTGGCACTGGTTATTTATCAACTTGCTTTTAACGGATATCGGTTATTGACAGAAATGGTAGATTTTCTCTCTACGCCTTATCTGCTGGCTTCCATCCCTATATGGCTGTTATTGCTGCTGGCAGAAGTAAATGAGCTGATCACCTGTTTTCGCTGGCATCGAAAGGCAAAACCGGCGGCCGAAAACGGCATCTTCGTCCCGGTAAAGACCAACCGTTTCATCACATTTACCCTGTTTTTATCCAGCCTGGGAATCATTTTGGTTACGCTACTGCTTCCCTCTGCCCTTCAGGCATTTTCTCTGGTGTGGATTGCAGTGATCATCGGTATTATCGTAATTGCCAACCTTGCAAAACAGAAGCTTAAGCGTGCCGGTGCATCCAAGGGTACCAACTATACCCTCACCATACTGCTTATTGTCATTCTGACCTTTGCGTTCTTAGGCATCTTAACTGTCTATATCATCCGCAATGGTCTGGACGATGGACGGACTCCGGTTGACAGTTATGAGCACAACGGTTGGACCTTTGAAATTTATGACGAACCCATGCCCCTCTATGTGGAGGATCTGATGGAGATTGGTGACAGCACCTGGTCCAGGGAGCGTAACAGGCATGATGAAACCATCCTTGTGTCATGGTCTGAGTACCGCCAAGACCATGTAAAAGGTGGTCCTGCAGGACTGAAAGATCTGGCATATACCATCGTTGATATCAAATTCCCTTTTCTTTACGATACCGTCAAGCAGGCTATGCTGGATGAGCGCCAGGACGAGATACATGATGACTACATTTTCATAGACCACTACGAACCAATCGATGCAACTCTCTGGGAAGCTTCCGCCGCTTACCAGCTTCACTGGAGTGACAGCATCTTGAATACCTATCTGATCTGTTGGGAAAATCGGATTGTAGAAATCAAGTTTTACTGGGAGCCCACCCCGGAACAAATTGCAATTGCAGTAGAAAAGCTGAAAAAATAACGTGTGCCTGACAATCACACTAGTAAAGGAGAGGTATCACAGCCTCTCCTTATAATTATGAGAATTTATCTTACTCTATTCTTCCAATAAACACTGCGCCAGCAATCCCGCCCATTCCTCCAGGGACATTTTCACAGTATCCGACCCATTGGTATAAAATCTGGCATAAAGGATTCTATTTCCTTCTCTTAATATAATGCAGGGAAAATGCAGGGAACCGGTATAAGCTGTAACCTGATCCACTTCTTCCAACGACAGTTCAAGCTCACTGAAGTCCCTTTCAGATTTTCCTTTTAACAGGTACTCTCTGGCCAGACGCTTGGCGATCCAATCTGCTTTCGTCTCATGATAGATTACTTCCAGCCCACCGGATAATACTCGCCCATCAGGGTGTGTAACCTCGCCCACTTCGTCCCATTCATAATTCACCGGTGAAAGGATATCTGTCCATTCCCGTACCGTATTCATATTACCTACTTTCATGTTCACAAGTTTCATTTCTCCACCGGGCAGGAAATCCTCCATGGTTGCAAATGGCATCTCACCTGTGTAATCGGTCAGCGGAATATAATCCTCATAAATCATCTGTTCCCCCATCATTTTTAAAAACAGCAAAATGGCCACAAGGTATATAAGCCTGCGCAAAATATTATTTGCATGATATCCCTTTGCTTTCTTTTTCCAATTATGTCCGGAACCGGTCTCTTCCCCCTGCAATACTTTTTTCCGAAGTTGTATCAACCGCACTGCCTGTATCACAGAATGAATACTCATCCATACACAGGCTATCATGACCGGCAGCATAGGAAAGGTCCCGGCATGGATGACCGCCAGCATAATTTTACCCTTGAACAGCAGCCAGGGATAAAACAATCCCCAAAATATTCCTGACAAAAGATTGTCTCTCTGCCTTTTTCGCATGGCATTCATGGCCAGTGCCTGCACCTGTGGATCTGTATGCAGTTCTATAGCTTCCGGATCAAAAGTCCGGTAAATATGAAATTCGCCTCTTTTAGCAATGTATTCCCAACCATATGCTTTACTGAGCTCCACCGCTTCCTCATCCGGGCCATCATTGTAATCCGCCCACATACCGGTGCTCTTCTCTGCCGGCTGTAAGCGATACTTTACCTTCTGCGGTGTTGTTTTCTCAAAGGTGGCAACTCCTGCGAAGAAACCATCCTGTTGTAACAATAATCCCTGACTTGCCATATCAGAGAGCCAGCATTCCATTCCACTCACATCATACTGGGGACAGGGAATCAAACGATGCGCCAATTTCGGTTCTCTTCTCTCTTCCATACGCGTTCCTCCTGCTCGTCTAACAATCCATTTTTGCGTCCAACGCATCCTGCACACAGGACTGTAATCGCCGCACCTCTAGTTCATAAGCATTCATACCTTTGGCCGTAATCTGATAAGTACACTTTCGACCCTCTACCTCTATCTCTTTGATCCATTTTTCTTTTTCAAATTTCCCAAGGATCGTATACAAAGTGCCCGGCCCGATGAGAACTCTTCCCTTGGTTCTTGTTTCTATGTATTTCGCTACTTCAATCCCACACATGGGTTTCGCAACAAATGCCATCAGTACATAAAACATCGATTCTGTTAAAATCTCCATGGCTTTTTTCGGCATTCTGATCACGCTCCTTTTTCGTATCGTTATACGATATCGTCTAACGATATTATACTGCAATTAATATTATCTGTCAACATTAGTGTGCAGCTGATAGCACTCTCGCCCACAAAATAACTGAATGGATATCACCTCTTGTTATATAAAAAGAAATCGCCTCTTCTTGTTGAAGGGAAAAGGCGATTCCACAATCCTTGTATGACTTATAACTGAATTATCAGCTTTACAATCGGCAACTTTGTATCGATATGGGCAGCATGAACATTTTTATAGCGATAAATGCTTAAAATAATCCCCATCAGCACGTAACAAACGATAAGATTTCCCCCTCCCGCAGAAAAGAAAGGCAGGAAAGTCTCAGTCACAGGGAGCAGTCCAAGGCATTCGCCCATATTGAGCATAAGGTTTAACAACAAAATCATGCCGCATCCACAGCCCATACTCATTCCCAGCTTGTTCTTTTGCCTAAAGGCTATGGCAAAGACCTTGACTACCAATACCGCCAGCAGACAGCAGATGACTCCCCCAACAAGTACACCATAAGTAGAAAGAATATATGAAAAGACAAAATCACAGTTAAAATCCGGCAGACTATCTATTGTCGTCCATTCTCTTCCACTGTTACCAACAAAGCGAAGTTCCCCCAGAATGCTTCGAAGTTTGGTCGTGATATAATTGGCCGCTCCTGAATTGGTCAGAAACGCCCTAAGCCTTTCCGACTGGAAATCCTTCAGGAAACCAAAACAATATGCAATCGTTAGACTTACCGCCGGTAACACAAAAACCATACTCCACAAACCTACAATTACCTTTTTCTTTGCCACCCGGAACCAATCTTTTACAACTGCTGCCGTAAGCACAGTAGCCATGGATACCAACATGATCATGGCAAGTAATCGGCTGGGTAGCTTGAAGGTCACCAAGACAGGTACAAACATCCATAGGATCGACTTTACCACTCCTCCATAACCCATTCCATAATATTTATATATGACAGCGCCATATAAAGGCACACACAATATCATCATAGGAAACAGGGATACCCTAAATCCCAGAATCCGGACGTAACGGATGACACCATGCATTGTGGATCCACCAACCAGTCCATAGAGACCCACCATGATGAGGCTGGCCATGATTATCTTAGAAAAACGGGCAATCACACTATAGTCCATATGATACACCAACACCATGAGAATGAAACCAACAGCACTATGCAGCGCAAAAGCAGAACTGCCTGCCGTAATTTCTTCTGCATATCCCAAGACCTGTCTGCTGATCATCAGATGCAACAGACTTCCCACTATACTAATAAGCGCCATCAGTGCGATCATTCCCCAGGCAGGCTGAGGTCTGTGAATTCTGTCCAGCGCAATCCCTGTCTCCACCGGACTCCCCATATCTCTTACCGCGGCTTCCTCTGCTTCCTTTCGGCTCATACCATTATTCAAATTTTCTGCAATCTGATCTTCCATATGTATCTGCAGTTCTTCCCGAATTTGTGAATGTGCTTTTTTACACCGAACCTGCTCTAATACTAATCTCAAATACTCCTCCATGTCCTACCCCTCCATAGCCAATACCTTGGTAACTGCATCTGCATAGTTCTTCCATTCTTCTGTCTTCTGGTCAAAAAGCTTGCGTCCCTGCTTTGTGATGCTGTAATATTTCCGCACTTTTCCCACATACTCTTTTTCATAGACAGTAAGCATTCCTTTTTCTTCCAGACTGTGAAGCAAAGGGTACAATGTGCCCGCTTTCAGTTCAAAAACATTTTCCGATCTCTGCCGCAGGGTATCGATCATCTCATACCCATACATATCTTTTTCAGATAGTAATTTTAAAATCAGCATTCCCATACTTCCTGACATAATTGATTTATCACTAGTCATATCGTCCTCCTTGTGTAGATAATCTATATATCGGATATCTACATTATATGTTGGTAATCTATATATGTCAAGACTTTTTTTGCAATGACCAACAACATCTGCACACCATTCCTGTATAAAGCAAACGACCACGAGGGGTGTAATCCCTACATGGTCGTCTGTGTATATACTTTCATTGGTTAGTGGCCGGGCAGGCTACCCGGCACACCTGTTTATTTTATTTAAAATACGCTACACCCGATTCAAAGATCTTGAGATCCTGCTCACCATAAATATTAATAGCTACAGCCTGATCTCTTCTCTCGGAATGAGCCATCTTACCAAAGCATCTTCCGTCAGGAGAGGTGATACCTTCGATGGAGCAGTAAGAACCATTGATGTTGTATTCTTCATCCATAGACACGTTACCATCCATATCCGCATACTGGGTAGCTACCTGGCCGTTAGCAAACAATTTGTCAATCCATTCCTTGGGTGCTACGAAACGTCCTTCTCCGTGGGATGCAGGGTTACAGTAGGTTGCACCAAGAGTTGCGCCCTGAAGCCAAGGTGACTTATTGGAAACCACCTTAGTGTAAACCATCTTGGAGATGTGGCGGTTAATGGTGTTGAAGGTCAGAGTCGGTGAATCCTCCTTCTGTCCTACGATCTCACCATAAGGCACCAGTCCCAGCTTGATCAACGCCTGGAAACCGTTACAAACACCAAGAGCCAGACCATCTCTCTGATTCAACAAATCCATGACAGCTTCCTTCATCTTCTCATTCTGGAAGGCAGTTGCAAAGAACTTGGCACTTCCGTCGGGCTCATCGCCGGCTGAGAAACCACCGGGGAACATGATGATCTGAGCCTGCTCAATGGCTTTCTTAAAGATCTCCACAGAATCTCTGATGTCTTCTGCTGTCAGGTTCTTAAATACCTTGGTTACTACATTCGCACCGGCTCTCTCAAAAGCCTTGGTGCTGTCGTATTCACAGTTGGTTCCCGGGAATACAGGAATAAATACGGTAGGTTTTGCTACTTTATTCTTACATACATAGATGCTGTCAGCCTTGTAAACATCGCTTGCCACAGCCTCTGTGCCCTTCTTGGACTTGGTGGGGAATACTTTTTCCAGCTTGTCTGTCCATGCTTTCAAAGCTTCGTCCATGGGAATCTTCACGTCACCGTATACAAATGCAGGGTCTT
>JAFYSG010000077.1 GCA_017559435.1 Lachnospiraceae bacterium | reverse complement strand
GGACAGCTGGTAGCTGATGCTATGGAGAAGGTATCCGGAGACGGTGTGATCACCATCGAAGAGTCCAAGACCATGCAGACTGAGCTGGATCTGGTAGAAGGTATGCAGTTTGACAGAGGTTATATCTCTGCTTATATGGCAACCGATATGGATAAGATGGAAGCAGTGCTTGACAATCCTTATATCCTGATCACCGACAAGAAAATTTCCAGCATTCAGGAGATATTGCCTTTGCTTGAGCAGGTAGTACAATCCGGTGCAAAGCTTCTGATCATCGCTGAAGATGTAGAAGGCGAAGCTCTGACTACTCTGATTGTTAATAAGCTGCGTGGTACCTTCAACGTAGTAGCGGTGAAGGCTCCCGGCTACGGCGAGAGAAGAAAAGCTATGCTGGAGGATATCGCTATCCTGACCGGTGGTACTGTGATCAGCTCTGAAGTGGGTTATGAGTTGAAAGATACCGATATGAGCATGCTTGGTCATGCAAAATCTGTAAAAGTACAGAAGGAGAATACCGTGATCGTTGACGGTGACGGTGATAAGGCTGCGATCCAGTCCAGAATCAACCAGATTAAGGCTCAGATTGAAGAGACCACTTCTGATTTCGACAGAGAGAAGCTGCAGGAGAGACTGGCTAAGCTGGCAGGCGGCGTAGCTGTGATCCGTGTAGGTGCTGCTACCGAGACCGAGATGAAGGAAGCTAAGCTTCGTATGGAAGATGCTCTGGCAGCTACAAGAGCAGCAGTAGAAGAAGGTATCATCTGTGGTGGTGGTTCCGCATATATCCATGCTTCTAAGGAAGTTGCTAAGCTGGCTGAGACTCTGGAAGGTGACGAGAAGACCGGTGCAAGCATCGTTCTGAAGGCTTTGGAAGCTCCTCTGTTCCACATCGCTGCTAACGCAGGTCTGGAAGGAAGCGTGATCATCAATAAGGTAAGAGAGTCTGAGGCTGGTGTAGGCTTTGATGCTCTGAAGGAAGAGTATGTAGATATGGTAAGTGCAGGTATCTTGGATCCTGCTAAGGTTACCAGAAGTGCTCTCCAGAATGCTAACAGCGTAGCCAGCACACTGCTGACCACTGAGTCTGTTGTTGCTAACATTAAGGAAGAGATGCCCGCTATGCCCGCAGGTGCAGGCGGAATGGGCGGTATGATGTAAGTTTACCGTAGAACTTCCGAAAGTTGTTAAAAAAGTATTGACATTCCCACAAAATAGGTCTATACTGAAATAGAACTGAATGATGATTACTAAGAAAGAGTGGACTTGCGCCACTCTTTCTTGTATGTATGAACCGGAAAAGAAAGGAATGGTGAGGAATGTCCAAGAGAGAGGAATACGAAGCTAAGACGGAAGTGCTTCTTACCCCCATTGCCCAGGCAAATGGCGTGGAGATCTACGATGTAGAGTATGTAAAGGAAGGGGCAGACTGGTATCTGAGGGCATACATTGATAAGCCGGAAGGTGTGAACATCATCGACTGTGAGACCGTGAGCCGGGCACTTTCAGATGTGCTGGATAAGGAAGACTTCATCCCTGATGCGTATATTTTGGAAGTCAGCAGTCCCGGGCTTGGCAGGACGCTTAAGAAGGATAAGCACCTTGAGAAGAGTATAGGCGAAGAGGTAGAGATCAAATTGTTTAAGCCGGTTGAGAAATGTAAGGATTTTGCAGGCATTCTGACTGCTTTTGATGAGGAAAAGATTACGATTCAGGACGGGGATGTGTCCAGAACGTTTGAAAGAAGTACGATTGCATTGATCAGATTGGCACTGGATTTTTAATAAGAATGGAGGAAACGTAAGAAAATGAACAAAGAATTAATGGAAGCACTGGATATTCTGGAGAAGGAGAAAGAGATCAGCAAGGATACCTTGTTTGATGCCATTGAGAATTCCCTGATGACCGCGTGCAAGAATCACTTCGGCAAGGCAGATAATGTAAAAGTAGAGATCAATCGTGAGACTTGTGATTTCTTGGTATATGCGGAGAAGGAAGTAGTGGAAACACAGGATGATGTGGAAGATGATTGTCTGCAGATCGCATTAGAGGATGCCAAGGAAATATCTACTAAGGCTTCTGTGGGTGATATGATCCATATCGAGATCAAGTCCAAGGAATTTGGCCGTATTGCCACCCAGAACGCTAAGAATGTAATTTTGCAGAAGATCCGTGAGGAAGAGAGAAGCGTTATCTATAATCAGTATTTTGAGAAAGAAAAGGATGTAATGACCGGTGTGGTACAGCGCTATGTGGGCCGAAATATCAGCATTAATCTGGGTAAAGCAGACGCTATGCTCACCGAAAGCGAGCAGGTGAAAGGTGAAATTTTCAGACCTACTGAGCGTATCAAAGTGTATGTGCTGGAAGTAAAGAATACACCGAAAGGACCTCGCATCAATGTAAGCCGTACTCATCCCGAGTTGGTGAAGCGGTTGTTTGAATCTGAGGTCACTGAGATTAAGGATGGTACTGTAGAGATCAAGAGCATTGCCAGAGAAGCCGGCAGCCGTACCAAGATCGCTGTATGGAGCAACAACCCTAACGTAGATGCAGTTGGTGCCTGTGTGGGTATGAATGGTGCCAGAGTCAATGCTATCGTGGAGGAGCTCCGCGGGGAGAAGATTGATATCGTCAACTGGGATGAGAACCCCGGTAATCTGATTCAGAATGCTTTGTCACCGGCTAAGATCGTGGCAGTATTCGCAGATCCCGATGATAAGACTGCTAAGGTAGTAGTACCTGATTATCAGCTGTCTCTGGCCATCGGTAAGGAGGGTCAGAACGCCAGACTGGCAGCCAGACTGACCGGATATAAGATTGATATTAAGTCCGAGACGCAGGCCAAGGATGCTCCCGGCTTCCGTTATGAAGACTATATTGATCTGGATGAAGAGTACGATGAGTATGAAGAGGGCTATGAAGAGTCCTATGAGGAATATTAAAATGGCAAAGAAGATTCCTTTGAGGCAGTGTGTAGGCTGCGGTGAGATGAAGGGCAAGAAGGAAATGCTGCGTGTGGTAAAAACTGCTGAGGGACCCATTTGTCTGGATATCACAGGCAAGAAGAACGGAAGAGGTGCATATCTTTGTAAACAGGAGGAATGTTTGCAGAAGATCTGTAAGAATAAGGGCTTAGAGCGTTCTTTCAAGATGAGTATTCCACAGGAAGTTTACGACCAGCTTAAGAAGGAGTTTGCAGAACTGGAAAAGGAGTTAGAGAAGTTTGAGGCAGAATAGAGTATTGTCAATGCTGGGACTTGCGGCGAGAGGGCGCAATGTGGTAAGCGGTGAATTGCAGACATTGAATGCAGTAAAGGACGGTTCGGCTATGCTGGTGATCGTGGCAGAGGATGCGTCAGAGAATACCAGAAAGTTATTTTCTGATAAATGCAGTTTCTATGAGGTTCCGCTTAGAATGTATGGCAGCAGAGAGGCTCTGGGCCGGGCAATAGGAAAAGAGATGAGATCTTCTCTGGCAGTCATCGATATCGGATTGGCACAAAGCGTTATGGGATATCTGGAATCGGAAAGCGGACGGTAGAATGGAGGTAGTGAGTGTGGCGAAAGTCAAGGTACACGAGTTGGCAAAAGAATTAAACAAGCAAAGTAAAGATATACTAAACTATTTACAGAAAAAGGGAGTAGAGGCGAAGGCAGCACAAAGCTCTCTGGAGGAAGATATAGCAGCGATGGTGCGAAAAGAATTTGCAAATGAAAACGATACAGAAGTAAAGGTACAGAATGTACCAAAGGAGACAGAAGCTGTAAGGGCAACTGAGTCAAAGGAAGCTGAATCCGCAGATGCGCCCAAGAAGAAAAAGAAGATTATTGTAGTAAGTAATCCGCAAAATTCTAAGATTCCGGGACAGAAGTCAGCACAGGGCGGGCGTCAGAACAGTCAGAGTTATAGTGCAAACAATTATAGTTCCCAGAGTGGCTATACCAGTTCCGGTAATTACAGCAGTCAGAGCGGATATAGTAATCAGGGTAATCAAGGAAATCAGGCAGGCAGAACAACACGTCAAGGGAGCCAGAATAACAGAGGCAGGGCAGAGCAGGTACCGTTACGTCCGATCAAGCCTTTAACACCGCCGTCTCCTACACCCAGTGTGCAGATGGTGCCATCTAAGGCGCAGCAGCCCAAAGTGCGTGTGGCAGATGAGAAGCAGGAACCCATGAAACCGGAACAGAATGTTCAGGGAGAAGTTGAAAAGGCAGTGATCCGGGCAGCAGAAGTAAAGCAGACTGAAGCAGTGAAAACAGAACTCCCTGTGACAGAAGTAAAGGTTGAGGAAGCCATAGCTTCTGAGACTAAGGTTGCGGAAAATAAGGGTGAGAATAAAATCGAAAACAAAACTGCAGAGAACAGAGGTTCCAGAGAGAACCGCTCTCAGGATAACAGAAATAGGGATAATCGTGGTCAGGGCGGTTATAATCAGAATAGAGACCGTAATGCAGAGCGTAGCCAGGGCGGTGAGCGCGGTCAAGGAAGCAGAAGTCAGGGTATAGGTGAGAATCGTTATCGTGACGGACGTGGACAGGAAGGCCGTAATCAGGACGGACGTGGCCAGGGACGCTTCCAGGGTGGCGAGCGTGACCGTCAGGGACGTGGCGAAGGGCAAGGCAGAGGAGGAGCAGGCAATGGCAAACCTTCCTTTAACAGACAGGACAGACAAGATCGCAGTGACAGACCGGATAGACAGGACGGTGCTGCAAGACCTTCAAGACAAGGTTTCGAAGCTGGCCAGGGTGATCGCCGTGGCGGCAACAGCAGTCAAGGCGGCGGCCGTGGTTTTGGCGGTGAGCGTCAAGGTGGCAGAGCAGGCGGAGGGGCGCAAGATCGATTCCGCGATAAGTCTGCGTCTAAGGGCTTTGTTGCAGAAGCTCCGGCTAAAGATTTAGAGAAGAAGCGTGAGGAAGAAAAGAGACGCTTCAGTCAGGAAAAGGATAAGCGTAACCGCAAGGATCTGATGTATGAAGAGGAAGAGCAGGTACAGAAGAATAAGCCCGGACGCTTCATCAAGCCTGAGAAGAAGAAAGAAGAAGTGGTGGAAGAAGTGATCAAGGTTATCACCCTTCCTGAAACTATTACCATCAAGGAACTGGCTGACAAGATGAGAATGCAGCCGGCAGCTATCATCAAGAAACTGTTCCTGCAGGGTAAGATCGTGACAGTGAACCAGGAGATCTCTTATGAAGATGCGGAAAATATCGCCATGGAGTACGAGATTCTCTGTGAAAAAGAAGTAAAGGTAGACGTGATCGAAGAGCTTCTGAAGGAGGATGAAGAATCCGAAGATGATCTGAAGGAGAGACCTCCTGTAGTCTGTGTCATGGGTCATGTTGACCATGGTAAGACTTCCCTTTTGGATGCCATCCGTAAGACCAATGTAACAGATAAGGAAGCCGGTGGTATTACTCAGCACATTGGTGCGTATACTGTAAGCGTTGGTGAGCGCAAGATCACTTTCCTGGATACACCGGGACATGAAGCTTTTACCGCTATGCGTATGCGTGGTGCCAATGCTACTGATATTGCGATTCTGGTGGTAGCAGCAGATGACGGCGTAATGCCTCAGACCATCGAAGCCATTAACCATGCAAAGGCAGCGGGTATCGAAATTATCGTAGCTGTGAACAAGATTGATAAACCTTCTGCCAATATCGAGCGTGTAAAGCAGGAGCTTACCGAGTATGAGCTGGTCAGCGAGGACTGGGGCGGAAGTACCGTATTTGCACCTGTTTCTGCTAAGACCGGTGAAGGTATTGAGCAGCTTTTGGAGATGATCCTTTTGACTGCGGATATCATGGAACTGAAGGCCAACCCTAAGAGAACAGCCAGAGGTCTGGTAATTGAAGCCCAGTTGGATAAGGGAAGAGGTCCTGTGGCTACTGTTCTGATCCAGAAAGGTACCCTGCACGTAGGAGACTTTGTATCTGCAGGTTCCTGTCATGGTAAAGTAAGGGCTATGGTGGACGACAAGGGAAGAAGAGTGAAGGAAGCAGGTCCTTCCATGCCTGTGGAAATCCTGGGTCTTTCCGATGTGCCCACTGCAGGTGAGGTCATTTTGTCTCATGACAGTGATAAGACAGCCAAAACCTATGCTGAGACATATCTGGCTCAGAATAAGGAGAAAATGTTGGAGGAGACCAAGTCCAGAATGTCTCTGGATGATCTGTTCTCTCAGATTCAGGAAGGTAATCTGAAAGAATTGAATCTAATCGTTAAGGCTGACGTTCAGGGTAGTGTGGAAGCTGTAAAACAGTCACTCTTAAAGCTCTCCAACGAAGAAGTGGTAGTAAAATGTATTCATGGCGGCGTTGGTGCCATCAATGAATCCGACGTTATGTTGGCAACTGCTTCCAGCGCCATCATCATCGGCTTTAATGTTCGTCCCGATGCTACTGCCAAGACTACGGCAGAGAGGGAAGGGGTAGATATCCGCCTGTACAGAGTCATCTACCAGGCCATCGAGGATATTGAGGCAGCCATGAAGGGTATGCTTGATCCTGTATTTGAAGAGAAGGTAATCGGCCATGCCGAGGTGCGCCAGATCTTCAAGGCATCCGCTATTGGTAACATTGCAGGTTCCTATGTGCTGGATGGTATCTTCCAGAGAGGCTGCAAGGTACGTATCAGCCGTGAAGGCAAGCAGATCTACGAGGGTAGTCTGGCTTCCCTGAAGAGATTCAAGGATGATGTGAAGGAAGTGAAATCCGGCTTCGAATGTGGTCTTGTATTTGACGGCTTTGATCAGATGCAGGAATTTGACGTCGTAGAAGCTTATATCATGGTGGAAGTGCCGCGATAATCGGTTGGAATAAAAAGGAGAACTATGAGAAAGAATAGTGTAAAAAATACTCGTATCAACGGGGAAGTGCAGAAGGTGTTGGCGGAGGTGATCCGAGGGGAGATCAAGGACCCCAGGATCAGTCCCTTCACCAGTGTGGTGGCTGTAGAAGTGGCACCGGATTTAAAGAGCTGTAAGGCTTGGATCAGTGTGCTGGGAGGTGAGGAAGCCAAAGAGGCAACCCTCCAGGGCTTGAAGAGTGCGGAAGGCTTTATCAAATCCCGACTGGCTAAGACCATTAATCTGCGCAATACGCCCAATATCACTTTTGTGATGGACCAGTCCATTGAGTATGGTGTGAATATGTCCAGAAAAATCGATGAGGTTATGGGGAAAACCAAGCAAGTGCAGGAAGATTAGATACAGTTGTTAAGTACAGATACCGGAGCAGGGCTTCCTGCCCCGGTATTGTGGTTGCGGTTTTAGGTATCCCGGATTTGGATCTGGGAAAAGGAGGAGACCACATGAATATTCTACAGGAATGTATGGATGCGAAGTTTATAGGAATCGGCGGACACATTCGTCCGGACGGAGATTGTGTTGGCTCGTGTCTGGCATTGTATCAGTATCTGAAGAAATGTATGCCGGATAAGTACATAAAAGTGTTTTTGGAAAAGCCTGCTGATATTTTCAGTGAGATCAAAGGTTTCCGGGAAATAGACAGTGTATGCAGTGAGGACACGGTGTTTGATGTATTCTTCTGCTTAGACTGTGGGGAAGACAGACTTGGTGAAAGCAGAAAATATTTTGAAAAAGCAGTAAAGACAATAAATATAGATCATCATATCAGTAATAAGGGATGTGGTACTATCAATTATATAAAATCACAAGCCAGCTCTACCAGTGAGCTGATTTATGATCTGATAGAAAAGGAGCAGTTGGATACGGAGCTTGCCAAGGCTATTTATGTCGGTATCATTCACGATACCGGCGTATTCCAGTATTCCAATACTTTACCGGAGACCATGGAAAAGGCTGCAAAGCTCATCGGGTATGGTTTTGATTTCCCGAGATTGATACAGGAGACCTTTTACCAGAAGACCTATAAGCAGACCCAGATCACGGGAAGAGCCCTGGTGGAAAGCATGCGTTTGCTGGATGGCAAATGTATCGTCAGCTGTGTGACCCGGACCATGATGGAATTCTATGAAGCAGAGCCTGCTGATCTGGATGGTATCGTTAATCATCTGCGGAATATCAAGGATGTGGAATGTGCCATTTTTATGTACCAGACAGATGTGCTGGAATATAAAGTGAGTATGCGTTCCAATGAGAACGTGGATGTATCCAAGGTGGCGGGGTACTTCGGCGGCGGCGGTCATAAGAGGGCTGCAGGATGCACTATGAAAGGTACCTTCTATGACTGTGTGAATAATCTGTCACTTCACATTAATAAGCAGTTGGAGGAGCAGGAAGAATGCTGAACGGAATCATCAACGTGTATAAGGAAGCTGGGTTCACCTCACATGATGTGGTAGCCAAGATGCGGGGTATCTGTGGACAGAAGAAAATCGGACATACCGGTACGCTGGATCCGGAGGCTACCGGCGTGCTGCCGGTGTGTCTGGGCAATGGAACCAAGCTGTGTGATATGTTGGCAGATCGGAACAAGGAATACATCGCCGGGCTTTTGCTGGGAGTAAGTACCGATACCCAGGACATAACGGGACAGGTTCTGGAACAAAAGGAAGTGACGTGTACAGAGGAACAGGTGCGGCAGGTAATTGCAGGATTTCAAGGTGACTATCTTCAAGTGCCGCCCATGTATTCGGCGCTGAAAGTAAACGGTAAGAAGCTTTATGAGCTTGCCAGAGCCGGGAAAGAAGTGGAACGTCAGGCCAGACCGGTAAAGATCCTGGAGATAGAAATCCTGGAAATGAACCTTCCCAGAGTCACCATGCGGGTGGCATGTTCCAAAGGTACTTATATCCGCACATTATGTGATGATATCGGGACAGCACTTGGTTGTGGCGGAACCATGGAAACGCTGAAGCGTACCCGGGTGGGAGAGTTTGGAATCCATGAGGCGCTTACCTTGGGACAGCTTCAGGAATTAAAAGATGCAGGGAGCCTAAAGGAGTGCGTCAAAAGCGTGGAAACTTGTTTTGTACAATGCCCGACACTTCATGTGGCTGCAGAGCATGGGAAATTGTTAGATAACGGTAATTCCTTTTACCCTGCCCAGACGCTGGAGAAAAAGAAGTATCCCCCGGGGGAATGGGTGAGAGTATATCAGGAAAGTGGCCGTTTTTATGGAATTTATGTTTATGATAATGAAAGACATTGGTACAAACCGGTGAAGATGTTTTTGTAAGGCATCTAAGTTGCGGAGGAAGACATGGTAATTATAACCGATACAAAGAAAATGAATCTGAATAGAGAGACAGCTGTGGCGATCGGCAAGTTTGATGGTCTTCATCTGGGGCACAGAAGACTCCTTGAGGAGATTCTGAATCAGAAGCAAAAAGGATTGGCTGCCTGTGTATTTACCTTTGATCCGGCACCGGCGGTACTGTTTGGGTATAGTGATGGGCGGGAACTGATGACGAAGGAAGAGAAGCGGGCAATTCTTGCGGGTATGGGTGTTGATATCTTGATCGAGTTTCCTTTGACTATGCAGACAGCGGCCATACCGGCCAGAGAGTTTGTGACGGAGATTCTGGTAAAGCAGATGCATGTCAGGTTTATTGCAGCCGGAAGCGATTTGTCCTTTGGCGCAGGAGGCAAGGGCGATGCTGTTTTGCTCAAAGAAATGGAGAAAGATTGTGGTTTTCAGGTAAAAACCATAGAAAAGGTGCGGCTTGGAGAACAGGAGATCAGTTCCACCTATGTGCGGGAACAATTGGAAGCCGGAAACATGATGCTGGTGGAGCAGTTGCTTGGTAGACCCTATACAATCACAGGGACAGTGGTTCATGGGAACAGGCTGGGCAGGACCTTGGGGATGCCCACAGTAAATCTTTTGCCACCGGCTGCTAAACTTCTGCCGCCCTGCGGAGTGTACTATTCTTCTGTGCTGTATCGGGGGAAGCATTACCGGGCCATCAGTAATGTGGGATACAAGCCCACTGTGACGGATGCGCGGGTGATGGGTGTGGAGACTTATTTGTATGATTTTCATTCAGAGATTTATGGGGAAGAGATAGAAGTGATTCTGCATGAGTTTAAACGGCCGGAGAAGCGTTTTGAAAGCATTGAGGAATTGAAAGAGCAGCTTTTGCAGGATATCAGGGAGGGATATTGCAAAGAAAATGTTAAAAAGCTCTTGTAAGTTTTATGTTTTTCTCGTAAAATAAGATTAGGATCGTTATTTCTGAAAATCGAAAGGATAAATGAAACATGAGTATAGGTATTGTTTTATCAATGGCCGGCGGATTGGGACTTTTTCTGTTCGGCATGGAATTGATGAGTGATTCCATCGAGAAGGTGGCCGGTGCCAGATTAAGAAGGATACTGGAAATCTTTACTACCAACCGTTTTATGGGTATGTTGGTTGGTATTGTTTTCACCGGTATCGTACAGTCGTCTTCTGCATGTACGGTCATGGTAGTCAGCTTTGTTAACTCCGGGCTGATGAATCTGTATCAGGCGGCAGGTGTGATCTTTGGTGCCAATATCGGTACCACGGTGACTTCACAGTTGATCTCCTTTAATCTCTCTGAGATTGCGCCGGTGATCTTGTTGTGTGGTGTAGTAGTTATGATGTTCTCCAAGAAAGAGAATGTGAAGAAAATTGCTGAAGTGATCGTAGGCTTTGGTATCCTCTTTGTAGGACTTAAGACCATGTCATCAGCTATGGAGGGCATGAAAAATGTGCCGGAGGTAGTGAATTTGTTGGGTTCTTTGAAGAATCCGTTTCTGGGGACACTGGTTGGTTTTATTCTGACGGCAATCATTCAGAGTTCTTCCGTGACGGTCAGTATCGTTCTGCTCTTGGCCAATCAGGGACTTTTGGAGCTTCCGATCACGCTGTATATTATCATGGGTTGTAATATCGGTTCTTGTACTACAGCTTTGTTGGCTGCCATGTCCGGTAAGAAGGATGCCAAGAGGGCGGCGCTGATCCATTTCCTGTTTAATGTGATCGGTACTGCGATTATTTATGTGATCTTGCTGGTGGCAGGAGATCTGGTAGTGAAAGGAATTGGTTACATATCTTCCGACAATGGCAGATTTGTAGCAAATGCACATACGATTATTAAGGTGTTCCAGGTGATCATCTTGTTCCCTTTTGCAAAGTGGATTGTCAAGCTGGCTACCTTGTGCGTACCCGGTGAAGATAAGAAAGTTAGTGACAGCGAGAATTATCAGTTGAAGTATATTGGCGAAAAGGTATTGTTCAATCCTGCCACTGCTGTGGTGGATGCGATCAGGGAGTTAGAGCGTATGGCATCTCTTGCCACAGAGAACCTGAACCGTGCCATGAAGGCGCTGATCACACTGGATGAGGATGAAATTGACGAAGTCTATCGTGTGGAGAAGAATATCAACTTCCTGAATCACGCAATCACAGATTATCTGGTAAAGATCAATCAGACAACCCTTCCCATCGAAGACTTGAAGAGTCTGGGTGCTTTGTTCCATGTGGTAAACGATATCGAGAGAATCGGTGACCATGCAGAGAATGTAGCAGATGTGGCTAGGCACAGCAAAGAAACAGGAGTTGGGTTTAGTAAATATGCGCAGAGAGAACTTGGCGAAATGATGGAAATGATCAACCAGATCATTCAGTATGCTATGGAAGCATTTGTGCAGGGAGATGAGACACATTTGCGGGAAGTTCTTGCCCTGGAAGATAAAGTGGATGCCAAGGAAAAAGAACTGCAGCAGATGCATGTGGATCGTCTGACAAGAGGCGAGTGTACTGCGGAAGCGGGAATGATGTTCTCAGACATTATTTCCGGATTGGAGAGAGTGGCAGACCATGCTACCAATATTGCGTTTTCAGGTGAAGAACCTGAGGATGGCGAGGATTAAACAATTTTGGGGTTGCAATTTACATCTGAATTGCAACCCATTTTTCTTGTAAATTCAACATATTTTACTTGACAGATATTGCAGGATGCTGTTATAATTTGAAACGTAGGCGTTAATAAATTTGTAACAAAGTTGTAATGAGCGTTTAAAGTTTGGAAGGACCCTGTAATGAATATTAGGTTGATTTGTAAAAAAGTGTGTATCGTTGGTGTGTGTGCAGTGCTCGGTCTGGGAAGTACATTGGATGTTTGTGCGGCGGAGACTGCCAGGAACGTGCTTCCGTCTGTGGGGGTGGGCACTTTG
>JAFYSG010000076.1 GCA_017559435.1 Lachnospiraceae bacterium | reverse complement strand
TGAGCAATGCAGTATTAGACTATTTTGATGACAATGTGAGATTTGCCAATTTGTTCAACGGAAGCCTGTTTGGGGGAAGGAATGTGGTAAATCCCCAGGAGCTTATGGAAGGATCGGAAGTGTATCCGGATGAGGATCCGGGGGTGGAAGAATTTGCAAAGGAAGAGAATCAAGTTCAGGTGATGCTCACGGTAGCGGATGTGGCTGTCACACGAACACGTGACATCAGGAAACGGTTAAAGGAAAAGGGGACGCTTAGAGTGCTGGCGGTGGAAGACCAGAATCTGTTAAAGACATTTGCAGAAAGGATATGTGGTCTGCGCTCAGAAGATCGTCTGGCTCCTACATATACCTTGTGCCTGTATCATGGTAAGGAGAAATGGACAGGCCCAAGAAGTTTGAAGGATATGATGAATTTTGGAGAAGCCGGAGAAGAATGGAGCCAGCTGTTTTCTGATTACAAGATGCACTTGGTGTGCCTTAACGAGATAGAGGACTTCTCAGTGTATCAGTCGCCATTGAGAGAATTGTTCGCACTAATTGCAGCGAAAGGTGACAGAACCAAGTTAAAGAAATTGATTCAGGAGGATCCTGCGTATCAAAGTATGGATGAAGAAACGGCGAATATAGCTAATGTAATGATAGGAGGTAATCGAATCGTGGCAAAGATGAAAGAATATGAAGATGAGTATGATATGTGTGATGGGTTAAAGGGGATTATTGAAGACAGCAAGAATGAAGGAAAGATCGAAGGAAAGAATGAAGAAAGAAAAGTAGGAATTCAGTATTTGGTAGAATGTTGCCAGGAAATTGGTGGCTCTGTAGAGGAAGCCATCTCGCAGTTGGTAACGAAGTATAAGCTGTCCCGGGAATTTGCCGGAGATTGTGTCAAGCAGTATTGGCGTTAGCATAAATATGTACAGTATTGAAAAAAGTACTTTACATTTTCACCAAAAAGTTATAAACTATAGTCACAGAGAGTTCTGAGCAATAGTCAAAGCGTTGACGAGAACAGTAGGATGTGGAAGGCAGCAGAGAGAACCACCGGACCATGAGTCCGCGCTGGAAGTGGTTTTACCGGAAGCAGACGAAGACCATCTCCGAGCGGCTTTAATACAGCCCGGCAGCAACCGTTATCTGCAAAATGAGTGGTCGTCTTCAGGTTCAAGCCAATGGACGACAAAGAGGGTGGAACCGCGTAATTTATATTCTGAATTTACGTCCCTTGCGATATTTTAGGATATTGCAAGGGATTTTTTGTTGCCACAGCCAGGGGCAGGCTGCAGGCAAGAGAAAAAAGCGCCTATTACACAGAAAGGAATGAAATCTATGAAAATTACATTGAAAGACGGCTCTGTAAAGGAGTATGCAGAAAGTAAAAGTGTCTATGACATTGCCATGGACATCAGTGAAGGTCTGGCCAGAGCAGCCTGTGCAGGTCAGGTAAACGGTAAGGTTGTGGATTTGCGCACTGTAGTGGAGGAAGACTGTGACCTGAATATTTTAACCGCCAATGACAAGGAAGGCTTGGCTGTGCTTCGCCATACCACTTCTCATGTATTGGCTGAAGCTGTAAAGAATTTGTTTCCTGATGCCAAGATCACCATCGGTCCCAGCATTGAGAATGGTTTTTACTATGACTTTGATCATGCACCTTTTTCCAGAGAAGATCTGGATAATTTGGAAGCTGAGATGAAAAAGATCATTAAGAAGGGAGACAAGCTGGAGAAGTTTACACTCCCCAGAGAGGAAGCTATCAAATTCATGGAGGAGAGACAGGAGCCTTACAAGGTAGAGCTGATCAGAGATCTGCCGGAGGATGCAGAGATTTCCTTCTATCGTCAGGGAGATTTCGTGGATCTGTGTGCAGGTCCTCACCTCATGAGCACCAAGAGTATCAAGGCATTTAAGCTGATCTCTTCTTCCGGAGCTTATTGGAGAGGAAAATCTGAGAATGCCATGCTGCAGCGTATCTACGGTACAGCTTTTAACAAGAAGGAAGAGCTGGCTGAGTATCTGGAGTACCTGGATAATATTAAAAACAGAGACCACAACAAGCTGGGACGAGAGATGGAGCTGTTTACCACTGTGGATGTGATCGGTCAGGGATTGCCTCTGCTGATGCCAAAGGGTGCCAAGATGATCCAGACTCTGCAGCGCTGGATCGAGGATGAGGAAGAGAAGCGAGGTTATGTGCGCACCAAGACTCCTTTGATGGCAAAGAGTGATCTATATAAGATTTCCGGTCACTGGGATCATTACAAAGAAGGTATGTTTGTGCTGGGTGATGAGGAGAAGGATAAGGAAGTGATGGCCCTTCGTCCTATGACTTGTCCATTCCAGTATTATGTGTACAAGGCAAGCCAGAAGTCTTATCGTGATCTGCCGATCCGATACGGTGAGACTTCCACACTGTTTCGTAACGAGGATTCCGGTGAGATGCACGGTCTGACACGTGTGCGTCAGTTCACCATTTCCTAGGGCCACCTGATCGTGAGACCTGACCAGATGGTAGAGGAGTTCAAGGGATGTCTGGCCCTTGCCAAGTATTGTCTGGATACTTTGGGAGTGGGTGAGGACGTGACCTATCGTCTGTCCAAGTGGGATCCTAATAATAAAGAGAAATATATCGGTGATGAGGCTGTATGGGAGGAGACCCAGGGGCATATCCGCCGTGTTCTGACAGAACTGGAGATTCCTTTCTATGAGGAAGAAGGGGAGGCTGCTTTCTATGGCCCGAAGGTAGATATTCAGGCTAAGAATGTATACGGTAAGGAAGATACTATGATCACCATTCAGTGGGATGCAGTGCTTGCTGAGCAGTTTGATATGTACTATATCGACCAGAACGGTGATAAGGTACGTCCTTACATCATCCACAGAACCTCTATGGGTTGTTATGAGAGAACGCTGGCATGGCTGATCGAGAAGTATGAGGGTAAATTCCCTACCTGGCTGTGTCCGGAACAGGTACGCGTACTGCCCATCTCCGAGAAGTATGCGGACTATGCTGCGAAAGTGGAAGCAGAGCTTAAAAACAACGGTATTCTGGTGACCACAGACCATCGTTCTGAGAAGATCGGATTCAAGATCAGAGAAGCCAGACTGGCTAAAGTGCCCTATATGCTTGTGGTAGGTCAGAAGGAAGAAGAGGAAGGCGTAGTGTCCGTGAGAAGCCGTTTTGCAGGGGATGAAGGCACCAAGGCTCTGGATGTGTTCATTGATCAGATCTGCAAGGAAATCCGCACCAAGGAGATTCGTAAGGTAGTGGTGCAGGAAGAGCAGAAATAGTGTAGAAAACTGTGAAAAATGAGTAAACACTAGCGTTACAGCATATAAATAATGCATAAAAAAGCCGCTGTCTGTATTGTGAAATACAGATGGCGGTTTTTTAGATTATGGTTATGCCTGTTTGGGCTCGCAAGTCACATCGCACTTAAGCTTCTTAAAGACTTTGCGATCTACAGAAGCCAGCTTCACGCTGGAGTGTACCTGACATCCCTGCAGCTTAGGCAATTGTGCCAGAGCCAGTGCTGCGTCTTCGTTGGCGGCTGCGGTAGCAGACAGAGCAATCAGCACTTCGTCCGTGTGAAGTCTTGGATTTTTGCTGCCCAGATACTGGGTCTTCAGCATCTGGATGGGTTCAATGGCTGAGGGGGCTATAATATGCTTCTCGTGGTCGATTCCGGCCAGCTCCTTCAAAGCATTTAACAGGACAGCAGCGCTGGGACCTAACAGATCTCCGGTCTTGCCTGTAATGATCCGACCATCTGGAAGCTCCAGGGCCACAGCCGGTGCACCGGTCTCTTCCACCCGTGCCAGGGCTGCGGGAACTGTACTACGGTCATTTACGCTAAGATGCTCCTGTCTCATCAGCAGTTCGATCTTGAATGCTTCCTCCTCAGTTCGGGTACCGTCAGCCACGCCTGCAATGGCTTGATAATATCTGCGGATGATCTCCTGTCTGGAGGCTTCACGGCAGGCTTCGTCGTCAAAGATGCAGTTGCCGGCCATATTGACACCCATATCGGTAGGAGATTTATAAGGGCTCTTACCATAGATTTTCTCAAATATAGCATTCAGTACCGGGAAAATCTCTACGTCACGATTATAATTGACAGTAGTCTTCCCATAAGCTTCAAGGTGGAATGGGTCAATCATATTAATATCATTCAGGTCGGCAGTGGCTGCCTCATATGCCAGATTCACCGGATGCTTCAAGGGCAGATTCCAGATGGGGAAGGTCTCGAATTTGGCATAACCTGCGCGAATGCCGCGCTTGTGTTCATGGTAAAGCTGAGACAGGCAGACACTCATCTTGCCGCTGCCGGGACCGGGAGCGGTGACTACCACCAAAGGTCTGGTGGTCTCGATATAATCATTCTTACCGTAACCGTCTTCACTGACGATCACAGGAATATTGGTGGGATAACCGGGGATCAAATAATGTTGATATACTTTAATGCCAAGATTTTCAAGGCGTTTCTTGTATAAAGTGGCATTGTGCTGGCCGGTAAACTTGGTCAGTACCACGCTGCCTACATATAGGCCGCGGGAGCGAAATTCATCGATCAGGCGGATCACATCGTTGTCGTAGGTGATGCCAAGGTCGGCACGGACTTTATTCTTCTCAATATCTGCGGCGCTTACTACCATGACTATCTCTGCCTGGGGGGCCAGCTGCATCAGCATCTGAAGCTTACTGTCTGCGGCAAATCCGGGCAGGACTCTGGAAGCGTGGAAATCATCGAAAAGCTTGCCGCCAAATTCCAGATAGAGCTTGTTGTCAAATTGTGCGATGCGCTCCATGATATGTTCAGACTGTGTTTTTAGGTATTTCTCGTTGTCAAATCCTAGTTTCATGTTGATTCCTCTTGGTTTTTGTGAATTTACGCGAGTGACGGGCAGAACCTCGAAAATGCTTCGCATTTCCTCGGTCGCTTCGCTCGCCAAATGGATAGGAAAGCATCTGTTCGAGCAAGCTCGACATCTGCTTTTCTATCCATTTGGTTCTGCCCTATACGAACATTATACCACATTTAAATCAAAATAGGAAAGAGATTCAAAGAAAATTTTTGGACATAATTTAAAACATAATTTCTGAATGATGGGTAATAATACTTATGCAGGCATTGTAAAAAACCTGCGCAGATCAGTCACAGCCATTGGCGGAAATGGAGGAAAATATGGCAGAATTAAAATGTACAGCGGTAAATTGTACCTATAACAAGGAAAAACTTTGCAGTAAGGGTGATATTATGGTAGGCGGAAAGCATGCAGAAGAGGTGGATGATACCTGCTGTGAAAGCTTTGCCCAGAGAAAAGAAGGGCATGATGCTTATACCAGCTCTCTGGAACATCCCAGCAAGACCATCAGCATCGATTGTGAAGCAGTAAAATGTGTGTATAACAGCAATTATAAGTGCGTAGCAGAGCATGTTGACATTCAGGGCAGCAGCGCCGCTGAAAGTCGTGAGACCGCTTGCGCAACATTTAAAGAGAAATAATTTTTAAAAATATAATAAAAAGTATTTGACAAATACCTTTGTAATGTGTTATAGTAATAAAGCATGTGAAAAACATGTGACAACCAAGCAGAGTATCCACTCTCACCTTACGGCGATTGGGCTTGTAAGTGTTCATGATGTTACTACAGTGAGACAGACACGGTCGTATTCTGTATGTGCGAAGGGAACAAGTGGATAGTTATGCTATCCACTTTTTTATTTTCTTATGGAGGTGCAAGACCATTAGCGAATTAATGATTAACGAACAGATCAGGGATAAAGAAGTTCGCCTGATTGGGGAAGAGGGTCAACAGCTGGGAATTATGTCCGCTAAAGATGCGCAGAAGCTGGCAGATGAGGCAGGTTTGGATCTGGTGAAGATCGCGCCTAACGCGAAACCGCCTGTATGTAAGATCGTGGACTATGGTAAGTTCAAGTATGAACAGACCAGAAAAGAGAAGGAAGCCAAGAAGAAGCAGAAGGTCATTGAGATCAAGGAGATTCGTCTGTCTCCCAATATCGATACCAACGATTTGAATACCAAGATCAGTGCTGCAAGAAAGTTCATAACCAAGGGTGACAGAGTAAAAGTAACACTGCGTTTCCGCGGTCGTGAGATGGCACATATGAACACCAGTAAGCATATTCTTGATGATTTTGCACAGGCACTTGTCGATGTGGCAATCATTGAGAAAGCACCTAAGGTGGAAGGCAGAAGTATGACGATGTTTTTAACTGAAAAACGCTAACCCGTCCAGTTAAAATAGATCAAGGATAAGTTTAGGAGGAATAAATCATGCCCAAAATGAAGACAAGCAGAGCAGCTGCAAAACGCTTTAAAGTAACCGGAACCGGTAAATTAAAGAGAAGCAAAGCTTATAAGAGCCATATCTTAACCAAGAAATCTACTAAGAGAAAACGTAATCTTAGAAAAGCTGCAATCACAGATGCAACCAATGTAAAGAATATGAAGAAGATTTTACCGTATTTATAATTCGGGTAAGGAGGAGATAGACAATGGCAAGAATTAAAGGCGGTTTAAACGCTAAGAAGAAACACAATAGAGTATTAAAGCTGGCTAAAGGCTACAGAGGAGCCAGAAGCAAGCAGTACAGAGTAGCTAAGCAGTCTGTTATGAGAGCATTGACCAGCTCTTATGCAGGAAGAAAAGAGAGAAAGCGTCAGTTCAGACAGCTGTGGATCGCTCGTATCAACGCAGCAGCAAGACTGAACGGTCTGTCCTACAGCAAGTTCATGTATGGTCTGAAGCTTGCAGGCGTAGAGATGAACAGAAAGATGCTGGCTGAGATGGCTGTAAATGATGCAGAAGGATTTGCAACATTGGCAGAGCTGGCAAAATCGAAACTTGCTTAAGTAAAAAATAAGAAATTCGTAAATGTAATGTAATATGCTCCCCCTTTATCTAAAGGAGGAGCATATTTTATGCTGTTATTTTATTTTAAAAATCCATTCACAATCTGCGCCTCAGCCTCAGCTTCCGTAAGTCCCAATGTCATCAGCTTCACGATCTGTTCGCCTGCAATCTTACCAATCGCCGCTTCGTGTATCAATTCTGCATCCAGGCTATTGGCTGTGATCTCCGGAATGGCGCTGATCTTTGCGTTATCCATAATGATGGCGTCACACTCGGAATGTCCCGCACATTTATTATTACCATTCATCTTGGCCAAAAACAGTTGCCGGGAATCATCCCTTGCCACAGCCCTGGAGATTACGTTGGCGCTGGAGCCTGCACCATTTAAATCTACATGGAAGGAGGTCTCAGCGTACTGTTTTCCATGGGTCATCAGCTTCTCCGTTACCACCAGTTTGGCGCCATCAGCAAGTACTGCGCTGGTGGCACGCTTGGTAGAATCCACCCCCTTAATCTGTACGGTTTCCATTTCCAGATAACTATTTTCTTCCATATGAATTATAGTCTGGGGGTTCATGATCCGTTCCCCGGTTCCTTCGCCACTGCCATAGTGTTTCTCCACGTATTTCACATGGGAATTTTTACCGATATAAAAAGTATGGATACCATCATGACGACTGTCCTTTGCTCCACTATTGTGGATACCGCAGCCGGCCACAATGGTCACATCACAGTCGTCGCCTACGTGGAAATCATTGTAGACCATCTCAGTCAGACCACTCTGGCTTAATACAACGGGAATGTGTACACTTTCTTTTTTGGTGCCGGGCTTGATCACGATATCAATGCCCTGTTTTTCATCTTTTGTCACAATATCAATATGAGCAGTGGTGGAACGGCCCACGCTTTGGCCGTTGGCCCTGATGTTGAAGGCGCCGGTGGGCATCTCGTGAAGCCCAGCCACCTGCTCTAACAAATTCTTCTGAATCGCATCCATGATTAAATCCTCCCTCTTTACTGATAGAAGCGGCAGCTTCCGGTTCCGCTTAAAAGTCCTGGCAGGATATCTTTCCTGGGGCCTTTGGACTGGATCGTGCCGCCGGCGATCACTACGATCTCATCGGCAATATTCAGGATACGCTCCTGATGGGAGATGATGATCAGGGAGTTGTTGCTGGTATCGTGCAGCTCCTCGAAAACCTTGATCAGGTTATTGAAGCTCCAAAGGTCAATTCCTGCCTCCGGTTCGTCGAATACTGACAGAGGGGTGTTGCGGGCGATGATGGTAGCAATCTCAATGCGCTTCAGCTCACCGCCTGAGAGACTGCCGTCTACATCCCTGTTAATATAATCTCTGGCGCAGAGTCCTACTTTAGAAAGGTAATCGCAGGCACCCGCTGTGGTTAGCTGACTGCCTGAGGCTAATGTAATAAGATCTTTTACCTTAATGCCCTTAAAGCGCACAGGCTGCTGAAATGCGAAACTGATCCCTAAACGGGCACGTTCCGTAATGCTCATATGTGTAATGTCTGTTCCATTGAAGAGCAGCTTGCCCGAGGTGGGTTGCTCGATGCCCATGATCAGCTTGGCAAGTGTAGATTTGCCGCCGCCATTAGGGCCTGTAATGGCTACAAACTGATTGTCGTCTATGGTCAGGCTGATATCCTTAATGATTTCCTTCTGTGCTGACTTTTCGTCAGATATCTGGAAGGAGATATTTTGAAGTTCCAGCATGTTTTTTCCTCCTGTAATCATACTCAGATTACAGTATAACACAAAATGAGGAAAAACCATACAGTTTTTTTAGAAAAAACTTTGAAAAAAATTTAATTTGGGTATTGACAAATTACTAATAAGAAGTTAAAATAGTCAATGTTGCAGGTGATGAGCCGTGACACATGTGCGCTTAGCTCAGCTGGATAGAGCGTTTGGCTACGGACCAAAAGGTCGGGGGTTCGAATCCTCTAGCGCACGTTTATATACGCAATGTTTGGTGCGTTTGTTTAGAAGAAATGCCTGTTATTGGTTTGATTGCTGATAACGGGCATTAGTTTTATCTATGCAGCACTGTGAATTTATACTTGTTCCTGTCTGACACTGGCTTCTAGTAAGCTTAGAGCAGGGAGGACAGAGAATTTTCTGAATGCGTCTATTGCAATGTCTTCACAATTTTGTTATTATAATATCTATAGACAGTCTTAAGGCTGTAGAAGTAAATTAACTTCGGAGAAGGAGGAACTATAAATGGCAGAATTAAAGGGAAGTAAGACTGAGAAGAATCTGATGGAGGCATTTGCCGGCGAGTCTATGGCACGCAATAAGTATACTTATTATGCATCCAAGGCAAGAAAAGACGGTTATGTGCAGATCGCAGAGTTGTTTGAAGAGACAGCAGCCAATGAGAAAGAGCATGCTAAGCTGTGGTTCAAACTGCTGCATGACGGAATCGGTGCTACCACAGCAAATCTGTTAGATGCTGCTGAGGGTGAGAATTATGAGTGGACAGATATGTATGCGAACTTTGCGAAAGAGGCAAGAGAAGAAGGATTCGACTACATTGCAAATCTGTTTGATGGTGTAGCAGCTATCGAGAAGGAACATGAGGAGAGATATCGTAAGCTTCTTCAGAATATCGAGACCGGTATCGTATTCTCCAGGGATGGAGATGCTATCTGGAAATGTAAGAATTGCGGTCATATCCAGGTAGGGCCCAAGGCACCGGAAGTATGTCCTGTTTGCGCACATCCTCAGGCATATTTTGAAGTGAAGGCAGAGAACTATTAATTTGTGAAATTAATACATAGCAAAATGCAGGGGTGACGCCTTAGTGACGTTCAGCGGGCGCTCCCTCAGAGAAGGTATCGGGGTGAATATTCGTGCGAGCACGATTTTCATCCCGGTACCTTTTCTGGCTGAACCGGTTTTTTATAAAAAATTTATAAATCCTTAGTTTTCCTTATATTTACGTGAGAATGGATACATGCTACAATAGGTATCATACAAAGCGTTGCATAAGTTCATATAACAGACAGATGTCTGGCAGAAATGAGGAAATATGACTAAACAGGAATTTATTGATAGATTAAGAGCGGCATTGAATAGTAGTCTTGCTCCGTCCACAGTGGCAGAACATGTAAAATATTATGAAGAATATATATGCTCTGAGATGCAGAAAGGGAAAAGTGAAGAGACAGTGTTGAACTCTTTGGGGGATCCCAGATTGATCGCAAGGACGATCATTCAGACCAATACCACAGAGGATGGCAGCAATCAGGAAAGTAATTACCAGAGCAATTATCAGGCAGAGCATCAGAAAGGATATAGTGCAGGAGGATTTCAACAGACCGAAAGACGGGAGAATGGGCAGGTCGTTAAACGTTTTAATATGCCCGGTTGGGCGTGGATTCTGGTCGTGATAGTAGTCCTAGTGCTTATCCTCAGTGTTATTGTGTCTGTATTGTCCTTTTTGGCGCCTATTTTGGTTCCGGTCGTAGTGATTGCTTTTTTGGTGAAGCTTTTTAGGGATTGGCTGAATTAGTGGTCATGCCAGTAGATATCAGAAGTGTAATTTATATGATTTATATAAAGTAATGAACCGCCAGGGGGGACCGGCGGCTCATCATGAGGGGAGTATAAAATAATTAATATATAAGGGTTCGTAAATAGAAATTAGGGGGTTCTATTTACTGAAATAATTATATGACAAAATTTACAAAATTGCAATATATTCTAGTACTAAAGAACTATATATTTTTGCATAAAGGACCCTTTTAGTTGACATACTACTCCTGTAACTATTAATCAACAGGAGGAAATAGAGATGTCCAACAATAATCAGAACAACGATAACAACAAGTTCAACAACAGCACCAACTATTCTGACAACAATAACTTAAAGAATAGCCAGAACAGTCACAATAATAACAACAGAAATAATCAGAACAGAAACAACCAGAATAATAGCCAGAACAATAGCCAGAACAGCAATAACAACAACAGAAACTTCTAATCAAGGTAAATTCTGGTGAAGTAGGGACGTCTTTTGAGACGTCCCTATTTACAATTGGGAAAATATTTGATACAATAACCAAAAAATGAATAGGTAATCACATGAGAAAATTTGAATTAATAGCGCCCTGCCATTTTGGAATGGAAGCGGTGCTGAAAAGAGAGATTATTGATTTGGGTTATGATATCACAGAAGTGGCAGACGGGCGAGTTACTTTTTGGGGAGATGAGGAAGCGCTTTGCCGTGCCAATATTTTTCTGCGTACTGCGGAAAGGATTCTGATCAAGATTGGAAGCTTTCACGCAGAGACCTTTGAAGAGTTGTTTCAGGGCACAAGAAATCTGCCTTGGGAAGAGTATATACCTGTGGATGGTAAATTCTGGGTGGCTAAGGCGGCCAGTGTGAAGAGTAAATTATTTAGTCCTTCTGATATCCAGGCTATTATGAAGAAAGCTATGGTGGAGCGATTAAAAGGTGTTTATTCTGTCAATTGGTTTGCGGAGGATGGGGAGAGTTTCCCGATCAGGGTGTTTTTGATGAAGGATGAGGTTACGGTGGGGCTGGACAGTACAGGAGAATCCTTGCATAAGAGAGGATACCGCAAGCTGACAGCCAAGGCTCCCATTGCGGAAAATCTGGCAGCGTCACTGATCATGCTGACTCCTTGGAATCAGAGCAGGATCTTGATCGATCCTTTCTGTGGGAGCGGAACCATTCCCATTGAAGCGGCGATGATGGCAGCTAACATGGCGCCCGGTATGAATCGTTCTTTTGCGGCAGAGAATTGGGCGCATATCATTGGTAAGCGGAATTGGTATGATGCTTTAGATGAGGCGGCTGAGCTTGTGGATCTGTCAGTGGAGACCGATATTCAAGGCTATGATATTGATGACAAGATGGTTGCTATTGCCAGAGAAAATGCAAAGCTTGCAGGTGTGGACCATCTGATCCACTTTCAGAGAAGAGGTGTGGATCAGCTTAGTTCTTCCAAAAAGTATGGTTTTGTGATCACTAATCCACCTTATGGAGAGCGTCTGGAGGATAAGTCAGCCATGCCGGCGCTGTATCGCACTATCGGTGAACGGTTTCGGGAGTTGGACAGTTTTAGCATGTACCTGATCACTGCTTATGAGCAGGCGGAGAAGGACATCGGCAGGAAGGCTGATAAAAACCGAAAGATTTATAACGGTATGATGAAGACTTATTATTATCAGTTCCTGGGGCCTAAGCCACCTAAGAGGAAGTGAAGGAGGATACAGATGAAAGGGAGAATCATTTTTGCAACTGGGAATGCCGACAAAGTGAGAGAGATTCAGATGATTATGGAGGATTCCGGCATGGAAGTGATTTCCATGAAGGAAGCAGGTATTTCCATAGATATAGAAGAAAATGGCAGTACCTATGAAGAGAATGCACTGATCAAAGCGCGTGCAGTGGCTAGGTATACGGATGCCATTGTGATGGCAGATGATTCCGGCCTGGAAGTGGATCACCTGAATAAGGAGCCGGGGATACATTCGGCCAGATATCTGGGAGAAGACACTTCCTACAGAATCAAGAATCAGAATTTGATTGATAGGCTTAAGGGAGTGCCTGATGAAGAGAGGACGGCACGATTCGTATGTGCCATTGCAGCCGTACTGCCTGATGGCAGGGAACTGACTACCAGAGCCACTATTGAGGGCAGAATTGATTATGAAGAAAGAGGAAGCCATGGTTTTGGGTATGATCCTATTTTCTATGTTCCAGAATTCCACAAGACTACGGCAGAGCTGACGGAAGAAGAAAAGAATAAGGTGAGTCATCGTGGTAAAGCTCTAAGATTGATGAAAGAGGAACTTAAGACGCTGTGAAAGTATTGATTGTTAGTGATACACATAAAAAGAATGATAATTATTTCAAAGTTTTACAGATGGTCGGACCATTAGATTTGGTTGTGCACTGTGGTGATGCACAGGGAAATGAGGATTTGCTGAAGGAAGGAACAAATTGTCCCGTACAGGTTGTGTTGGGAAACAGTGATTTGTATACAGATCTGCCCAAGGAGTTGGAATTTAATATTGGAAAATATAAGGTGTGGGTTACACATGGCCATCATTATGGTGTATATATGGGAACTAATATAATTAAAAATGAAGCCAGGGAAAAAGGTGCACATATAGTATTCTTTGGGCATACCCACGTACCAATAGTAGATATGACAGATTCAGACGTGATCGCAGTGAATCCGGGTAGCATCTCATATCCCAGACAGTCGGGATACAGGCCGTCTTATGTGATTATGGAGATTGACAGATTTGAGGAGATACATTTCTCTATCGCTTATTTATAAAAAAATCTTGACAGAATCCATGGGCTTAGTATATAATATTTCGTGTTGGGTTTTCCTTTATGATCGGGGTGTGGCTCAGCTTGGCTAGAGCGCCTGGTTTGGGACCAGGAGGTCGCAGGTTCGAATCCTGTCACCCCGATTTTGCTAGTATGAATAATGATATATGTTTATGCGGGTGTAGTTCAATGGTAGAACACCAGCCTTCCAAGCTGGATACGTGGGTTCGATTCCCATCACCCGCTTACTTTCGTGGGGGATCGCGCCCTGCTTATGCGGGTGATGCACTTGCTTTGGCGGGGGATTTGCCCACTTGTTTTTTTACAGGGAACACAGAACCACAGGAGGGACGTGGTATGGCAGATGGGCATAAGGAACTGTTGTACAGAGTGATTCGTGTATTATTCGGAATCATCAGTTGTGGGACGATCCTGATCGTGTTATTAGTGGATAAGAAAATAGAATATTCCGAGCTGTGTAAGTTGGAAACAGGGATACCTAACCTGTTGTTGTGGACAGGGGCGTTGTGTCTGATGCTGGGTGTGTGGCTGTTGTTGCGCTGTAGGTATTTTCAGGGATGGCGAAAGTGGTGTGGAAAGCACTTTGGTGTGTGCCTTCTTGGTTTGTCTGTTTGTCTGTTGGCTTTACAGCTTCTTTTGGCTTATGAGATTTATTTTATGACCGGTTGGGATGCAGGGATCGTGCATTCTGTAGCTTATAGCGTTGCAGCGGGAACCGGTGAAGTCGGTGATTTTTATTATTACTCCCAATATGTGAATAATATTGCGATCACATTTGTGCTTGCAGTGATCCAAAAGATAGCCATGTGGATAGGACTTGGCACCAGAAGCTATTTCGTGTGTGTGGCAGCAGGATGTCTTACTGTGAATCTGGCCTGTGTATTAACGGCCTTGTCAGTCAGAAAGATGACGAACAGTTCCGGATTGGGCATTCTGGGATTTGGATTGATGAGTGTTGTGGCAGGATTGTCTCCCTGGATCACGATACCTTATACAGATGCATTTAGTGTGGTCTTTCCACCGTTGACCTTTTATCTGTATCTGTGTGCCAGGGAAAAGACCGGATATCGGGCGTGGGTTTTGTATCTGCTGACCGGATTGGCAGGAGGCGTAGGCTATCTGATCAAACCAAGTGCCGGGATTGTTCTGATCGCAGTAGTTTGTGTAGAACTCTTTAGATTCTTTACAGCAAAAGGGGTAAGAAAAAAGATTCTCTGTAATCTGATTGGAATGGCAGCTGCGCTTTTGGTGACAGCTTTCCTTCGAGAGGGAATGACAGTGTATCTGGGCTGTGATCTCAATGAAGATTTACAGTTTTCTCTGACACATTATCTGATGATGGGATTGAATCAGGAGAATACAGGTGGATATTATTCTCCGGATTACGGGTTTTCTTCCTCTTTTGCCACAAGGCAGGAGAGAATGCAAGGGAATCTTCAGGTTAGTTTTCAGCGGCTTAAGGATTTTGGGGTCACGGGATACGGTTATTTTCTGATACAGAAGCTCTTGACCAACTTTAATGATGGTACGTTCAGTTGGTGGATGGAAGGTGGTTTCTTCCAGAAAGATATGGGCCACCATGCTACCCATTTGCAGCAAATCCTCAGAAGTGTGTATTACAAAGAAGGGGCATGGTATCCGGTGTATGCTGCAGCGGCCCAGGGCATATGGCTGGCTGTCCAGACCTTGGTCCTTGGCAGTCTGGTCCACAGGAAAAAGAAAAGGTCGGATGAATATACAGTCATGTGGCTGAGCCTGTTGGGAATGTTTTTGTTTGTGATGTTGTTTGAAGCAAGAGGACGTTATTTATTCTGTATGCTGGGTATGTATTGTATCTGTGCAACAGTGGGGTGGAAGGATAGAAACAAATGAGAAAAGTGATTATTATCGGAGCAGGTCCGGCGGGGCTGACTGCAGCCTACGAGTTGCTTAAGAAGGACAAAGAGACCAAGTTGATCATACTGGAGGAAAGCTGTGATGTGGGCGGTATCTCTAAGACGGTGGATCATCATGGCAATCGAATGGACTTGGGAGGCCACCGCTTCTTCTCCAAGGACGATGAGGTGATGAAATGGTGGGAGGAGATGCTTCCCTTACAGGGCAAGGATGCCTATGATGATAAAGTATTGGGAAGAGAAAAGCTTCTTAAGGCAGGCGGACCGGATCCGGAGACCGAAGA
>JAFYSG010000075.1 GCA_017559435.1 Lachnospiraceae bacterium | reverse complement strand
TGGCAGCTGGCGGCAGCAGCCATCACAGGCTTTATTGCCAAAGAGAACGTGGTGGGCACCCTGGCTGTGGTATATGGTGTGACCGGCTTTATTGATACGGAAGCCCTGGAGCTGATTGGCGGAGCCGGAGAAGTGGCAGCGATCATGGGCCTGACGAAGGTGGCAGCCTTGGCATATCTGATGTTCAATCTGTTTACCCCCCCCCTGTTTTGCGGCCATCGGTGCTATGAACTCGGAGATGCAGGATAAGAAATGGCTTTGGGGTGGTATTGCATTGCAGCTGGGAACAGGTTATACTGTAGCATATCTGGTATATCAGATGGGTACGCTTATCACTACCGGAAGCTTGGGAACAGGATTTATCCCTGGATTAATGGCGGTAGCAGCGATGGTGGCTATGGTTATGGCTTTGATCAATAGGGCGAATAAGAAATTGAAATCGGAACATCAATTGACTGCATAAACAAAAGGAGTGAATGACATGGCGGATCTGATCGTGGGAGGAATTCTTATAGTGATCGTCAGTGTTGCGATTACGTATATTGTGAAGGCGAAAAAAAAGGGGATTCAGTGCATCGGCTGCCCGGCAGCCGGTCAGTGTGCAGGTGGAAGCAAAGCCCATGGGGAGAAATGTGCACATTGCAAAGGACATTGCTCACAGTAGGGATGAAATAAGACGATTGACGAGCGTAAAAAAATTACAGCATAGAAATTTGCTATGCTGTAATTTTTTTTCGGAAGATATAAAAAATACTCCTTTTCAAACTTGTTGACATTTCAACAAGTTTGCGATATAATGATATTTGTTGAGGATTCGACAAGTTTCATGGAGGTAATCATATGCAAGAAAGATTTGAAACATTTACTGTTCTCATTAACAGAATCAGCCGTAATATTCGGAAGATTAAAAATCAGGAAATGGCAGAATACAATCTGAGAAGTGCTCATGTATCTTGTCTTTATTATCTTTATATGAACAAAGGCGCAACCGCAACCGATATTTGTGAGCGTTGCGAGGAAGACAAGGCTACCATTTCACGTGCGCTTGATTATCTTGAAAACAATGGATATTTGACCTGCGAATCAAAGAGCGCAAAAAGATATAAGAGTCCGCTCATACTTACTGACAAAGGAAACGAAGTTGGTGAAAAAATTGCGGATAAAATCAAGGGTGTTCTTGATGCTATCAGCGGAGGTCTTGCAGAGAAAGAAAGAGTGGCATTTTATCGCAGTCTATCCATTATCAGCGAAAGTTTAGAAGCCGTTTCAAAGAAATGAGTCTAAACTGTTTTACTAACAGATAAAGGAGGTTAAAGTATGGGAATAGAAATTAGAGAAGTCCTTACCAAAAAGGATTTATGGACATGGGTTCGTTTCCCGAATAAATTGTATAAGAACAACGAGTTCTTTGTTCCCTTCTTGGAAAATGATGAGTTTGAAACCTTTTCAGAGGACAAAAATCCGGCGTATGCTTTTTGCGAAACAAGATTGTTTTTAGCATACAAAGACGGTAAAACTGCGGGTAGAATAGCAGGACTTATCAATCATGCTTATAATAAGAAATGGGATAAGAACGCTATTCGCTTTACAAGATTTGATTTCATAGATGATTATGAAGTGTCTCAGGCGTTGTTTGATGCTGTTGTGCGTTGGGGTAAGGAGAAAAAGTACACGGAAATCATGGGTCCTATCGGTTTTACGGATATGGATCACGAAGGTATGCTGGTTGAAGGTTTTGATGAGTTTAATATGTCTATCACTTTCTATAATTTTCCATACTATCTAACACATATGGAACGGCTTGGTTTGGTAAAGGATATTGACTGGATTGAATATAAGATCAGTGTGCCAAAAGAAGTCGATCCTCGAATTGAAAAAATATCCAATCACTTGATTAATAAAGGAAATTATAAAGCTGTTACCTATACCGACCGTAAGGTGCTCTATAAAGAAGCATATGAAGCATTTAGCTTGATTGATGTTGCATTTTCAAAATTGTATGGTACTGTACCGTTAACACCGGAGGTAATAAAGAATGTTATTGATGGATATATTCCGCTTGTGAATTTGGATTATATTTGCTCTATCAAAGATAAAGAGGATAAAATTATTGGTTTTGGCGTTATGGTTCCGTCAATTGCAAAGGCACTGAAAAAATCCAACGGTAAAATGTTTCCTCTTGGCATAGTTAGAATGCTTCGTGCATTGAAAGGCAAAAATGATACGCTGGAAATGTACTTTGTTGCGGTGAATCCACAGTATCAATTGCAAGGTATACCGGCGATTATAATAAACACTCTTCTGAAAAATATAATAGCAAACGGTGTTAAATATTGTGAAACCGGCCCAATGCTTGAAACCAATACAGCAGTACATAGTATGTGGCGGAATTTTGATAAAAAACAACATAAGCGCCGCCGTTGTTTTATAAAGCAAATAGAATGAAGTTAAGTGAGGGAATTGAGATGAAAGAGAATAAGAAACAAATGTGGCAGGCAGTTAAATTTACGTTTTTTTCTGTTTCTGCCGGGGCAATTCAATTAGGTTCGTTTGCGTTACTTGAAATATTCATTAAGGATTATTGGGTACCGTATCTGATTTCCCTTGTGCTTTCCATACTTTGGAATTTCACGCTGAATCGCCGATATACCTTTAAGTCTGCGGCAAATGTGCCGATTGCGATGGCAAAGGTGTTTGGCTTTTATCTTGTATTTACACCGCTATCTACATACCTTGGTAATATGGCCGAAGGTTATGGCGTAAATGATTTTGTTATCTTAATTGTGACAATGCTGGCAAATTTTGTATTAGAATTTATCTTTTGCAAGTTTGTGGTATATCGCGGCAAAGAAGATACTTTGAAAAAATAATGGTCAAAATCCACCAAGCAACAAATTGACATTCTGGTTGACGTGCCATTAGGAAAGAGGTATACTGGTGATATCTGTAAAGAAAAGGACAAGATGACATGTCAATTAGCATAAAAGAGATGAACACTATCCGCCCGAAGGCACCCGATCAGATCATTGCATATGTGGATGGCAGTTATGATCATTCCATCAGACATTATGCCTTCGGATGTGTATTTATCCTGCCGGATGGGAGAGTATATACAGAGAATGGCAACGGTGACAATCCGGACTCAGCGGCACTCCGCAATGTGACGGGAGAGATGCTGGGAGCGATGTTTGCAGTACGATTTGCCATGGTCAATGGGTTTCGGGGAATCGAGATCCGGTACGACTATGAAGGAATCGAGAAATGGGTCACCGGAGCGTGGAAGAGTAAGACTGAGTTGACGCAGAAGTATGCTCAGGCCATGAGGAAATGGGCTACAGGTGTAGAGATCATTTTTACCAAGGTTACAGCCCATACCAATGTATATTATAACGAAATGGCAGACAAGCTTGCCAAAGAGGCGCTCCCGGGGAATAAAGGGGTGCCGGCAATAAGGAAGATCGGCGAGATGGAGCCTTTGGGTGGAATGTATGGAACAGGTGAGATTGAATAAATATCTGGCAGATCACGGCATCTGCTCCCGCAGGGAGGCGGACCGACTCATCGAACAGTGCAGGGTCACGGTAAATGGCAAGTTGGCTGTGGCGGGAAGTAAAGTGTCTGATGCAGATGAAGTGGCTGTGAACGGTAAAAGGATCGGCGGAAAGCCAAAGACAGTGGTGTTGGCCTATTATAAGCCGGTGGGAGTGACCTGTACGGAGAGAGACCGGCATGCGGAAAAGATTATCACTGATATGATCCGATATCCGTTGAGAGTGACTTATGCCGGACGTCTGGACAAGGATTCGGAGGGGCTGCTTCTTTTGACCAATGACGGGCAGCTCATTGATGCCATGATGCGCGGCGCAAATCGCCATGAGAAAGAATATATTGTGAAAGTGGATAAAGAAATTACGGAAGATTTTCTGAAAGCAATGGAATCCGGAATTTATTTGAAGGAATTGGAACAGACTACCAGACCCTGTCAGGTGCAAAATGTGGGTAAGTTTACTTTTCGGATCATTTTGACACAGGGCTTAAACCGACAGATTCGCAGGATGTGCGAGGCGCTGGGATATGAAGTAAAAAAGCTTAAGAGAGTCAGGGTTATGAATATTACGCTGGATAAGATTCCTTATGGGAAGTATCGGGAATTAACGGATCGGGAAATACAGGTATTGTATGAAAGTGTAGGGCTTTTTAGATGAATGGAACTAAGACCGAGAGAATAAAATATTTGGTAGAGACATTGAACGCAGCTGCCAAGGCATATTATGCCGAGGACCGGGAGATCATGAGCAATCTGGAGTATGACAGATTGTATGAGGAACTTGAAGGCTTGGAAACTGAGACGGGTATGATCTTATCAAATAGCCCTACGGTGAGTGTGGGATATGAGGCAGTGGAGGAGCTTCCTAAGGAGCGCCATGAAACACCCATGCTTTCTCTGGGCAAGACCAAAGACAGAGAAGAGCTTCGCGCCTGGCTACAGGGACAGGAGGCTATCCTTAGTTGGAAGCTTGATGGACTGACCGTTGTGTTGACTTATCGGGAGGGGCGGCTTGCAAAGGCCGTAACCAGAGGTAACGGTGAAATCGGAGAAGTAATTACCAACAATGCCAAGACTTTTAAAAATCTGCCATTGTCCATTCCCTTTAAAGGAGAATTGGTGCTTCGCGGGGAAGCGGTGATCAGTTATAGCGATTTTGAGAAAATCAATGCAGAGATTGAGGATGTAGATGCTAAATATAAGAATCCCCGGAATCTCTGCAGCGGTTCTGTAAGGCAGTTGAATAATGAGATCACGGCTAAGAGAAATGTTAAGCTGTATGCTTTCAATCTGGTAAGTGCCCAGGGTGTGGACTTTGAAAATTCCAAGGAGAAGCAGTTCTTGTTCTTAAAGGAGCAGGGATTTGAGGTGGTGGACTATTTAAAAGTGAATCCGGATACCATTTTGCAGGGAATTGCAGAATTTGAACGTAGGATCGAAACCTATGACATTCCTTCTGATGGCTTGGTGCTCACCTACGAGGATATCGCTTATGGAGAGTCTTTGGGTCGCACAGCCAAATTTCCCAGACATTCGATTGCCTTTAAATGGGCTGATGAGCTGAGAGAGACCACCCTTATAGAAATGGAATGGAGCGCCAGCAGGACCGGTCTGATCAATCCGGTGGCCATCTTTGAACCGGTGGAGCTGGAAGGAACTACGGTAAGCCGTGCTTCTGTGCACAATATCAGTATTGTCAGAGGGCTGAAGCTTGGTATCGGTGACAGGATCACGGTATATAAGGCCAATATGATCATTCCCCAGATCGCAGAGAATCTGACAGGAAGTGATACCCTTGAGATTCCTTCAGTTTGCCCTGTTTGCGGTGGGGCCACCCAGATTAGACAGGTCAATGAAGTGCAGTCATTGTACTGTACCAATGAGGATTGTGCAGCTAAGAAAATTAAGTCATTTACGCTGTTTGTGAGCCGTGATGCCATGAATATCGAGGGCTTAAGTGAGGCCACCCTTGAAAAATTCATTGACAGAGGCTTTATTCAGGAGTATTCTGATTTATATCATCTGGATCGTTTCCGGGAGGAGATCATTCAGATGGAGGGATTTGGGGAGAAGTCTTATGGGAATCTGATACAGAGCATCGATGCATCCAGAAAGACTACACTTCCAAGAGTGCTTTATGCACTGGGAATTGCCAATATCGGTGTGGCCAATGCCAAGATGCTGTGTAAGCATTTTGATTATGATTTTGACAAAATGAAGTGTGCTGATGTGGAGGAATTGAGCGCCATTGAGGGAGTGGGAGAAGTGATCGCCACTGCTTTTGTGGATTATATGCATCGGGAAGATAATCTGGCACGCATGGAGCATCTGTGGCAGGAGCTGGATATTGAAGTACCACAGATTGATGCTTCCATGCAGACCCTGACCGGTAAAGTCTTTGTGATCACAGGAAGTCTGGAATATTATGCCAGCCGAGGTGAGTTAAAGGACGCCATTGAGCAAAAGGGCGGCAAGGTCACCGGAAGCGTGACCTCCAAGACAGATTGCCTGATCAATAATGATATTGCTTCCACATCTTCTAAGAATAAGAAGGCCAAAGAACTGAATGTTCCTATTCTCACGGAGGAACAGTTCCGTAGGGAATATCTGGGAGTGTAAAGGAAGAAAACGCAAAACCACAGCCTCGTGGTACTGGTGGCGAGAACAAAAGAATGGAGAAAGTTTGAGGAGTTAAGATATGCCGATTAAGACACAGAGTGATCTGCCTGCAAGAGAAATACTGGAGAATGAAAATATATTTGTGATGGACGAATACCGTGCGCTGCACCAGGATATCCGTCCCCTTCAGGTATTGATCCTGAATAACATGCCCATAAAGCAGGATACAGAGTTACAACTGCTTCGTGCACTTTCCAATACACCGCTGCAGGTAGATGTGACTTTTATGAATGTGAAGAGCCATGTGTCACAAAACACTTCGGCCAGTCATCTGAATAAATTTTATACCACCATTGATGAGATCAGGGATCAGAAATTTGACGGTATGATCATTACCGGTGCACCGGTAGAAGATATCACCTTTGAAGAGGTGGATTACTGGGAGGAGACCTGTGAAATCCTGGATTGGGCAGAGACACATGTGACTTCCACACTGCATATCTGCTGGGCTGCCCAGGCGGGATTATATCACTATTATGGGATCAATAAAAGACAGCTGCCACAGAAATTGTTTGGAATATATGAACACAAGGTGGCAAACCGCAAGATTCCCCTGGTAAGAGGCTTTGACGACATCTTCTTAGCACCTCACAGCCGCCATACGGAGACACCGGCGGAAGCCATACATGCCTGCAAGGATTTGACTGTGTTGGCGGAATCTCCTG
>JAFYSG010000074.1 GCA_017559435.1 Lachnospiraceae bacterium | reverse complement strand
CCTCAAAAAAATAAAATACATTCTTCGGTTCTAAATTTGATAACACACCCATCTTACTATCTCCTTCATTCAGTTGCATTTATTGTAACTCTTTTTCTTTCCCTTGAAAAGAGTTTTCCCAATTTTTTTAGAAAATCTCTCTTTACAGGCATTCAAACTCATGCTATAATATGTCATGTTTCAAAATAATTAATATGCAGATATGGTTCATCGGTAGAACGCTAGCTTCCCAAGCTGGAAAGGCGGGTTCGACTCCCGTTATCTGCTGCCAATTTTTATCTGCCAGCAGGCATCACCTGCTGGCAGATTTTTATACTACCTGCAAATCTCATATTTCTCTATAGCCGGTCTTTTTCTTTTTCCCAGATTCACTAAGAACACCACTGTAATCTGTAAAAAAGTACGATTACCGTGAAATTTGTTTTAAAAAAAACATATAATTTCTAAATAGCTGGTAATGCTACATACTGATCAATAAGTCTTTAAGGAGGTATTCATGAATCGAGAGAAAAAAACAATGGACGGAAATCACGCTGCTGCCCACGTGGCTTATGCCTTTAGCGAAGTAGCTGCCATTTACCCCATCACGCCATCTTCCACCATGGCAGAATATACCGACGAATGGTCAGCACAGGGGAGAGAAAATATCTTTGGTCATCCGGTAAAAGTAGTAGAAATGCAGTCAGAAGCCGGTGCTGCCGGAACGGTTCATGGCTCTTTGATCGCGGGCGCACTCACAAGTACATTCACGGCTTCTCAGGGATTGTTACTTATGATACCGAATATTTACCGCATTGCCGGTGAGCATTTGCCAGGAGTGTTTCATGTGGCAGCACGTACCATCGCCACCCATGCCTTGTCCATATTCGGCGATCATTCCGACATTTATGCCTGTCGGCAGACCGGTGCCTGTATGTGGGCTTTAAGCAGCGTACAGGAAGTCATGGATCTGTCCCCGGTGGCACATTTATCAGCCATACAGGGTAGGCTGCCTTTTATTAATTTTTTTGATGGATTTCGCACTTCCCATGAGATGCAGAAAATTGAAATCTGGGATTACAAGGATTTAAAAGACATGGCCGATAAGAAAGCCATTGAAGGGTTTCACCAAGGTGCCCTGGATCCTGATCATGCACGTATGATGGGGTCTGCCCAGAATCCTGATATTTTTTTCCAGGTCCGAGAGGCAAGTAACCCGATTTATGAAAATATGCCGGCTGTTGTGGAGGCAAATCTTGAGAAGATTAATAGCCGCCTGGGAACTCATTATGGGCTGTTTGATTATTATGGTGCACCGGATGCCACCCATGTGATCATCGCCATGGGCAGTGTCTGTGAGACCATTGCAGAGGTGATCGATCATCTGGAAAGAATGGAGCCTACCGGTAAATACGGTTTAATCAAAGTACACCTTTACCGGCCTTTTTCCGCCACTCATCTGCTAAATGCCCTGCCCCCTACTGTCCGTCAGATCACAGTGCTTGACCGTACCAAGGAGCCCGGCAGTGTAGGAGAACCCCTGTATCTGGATGTACTGGGGGCCTTAAAAGGCTCTGTCTTTTCACAGATTCCCATTTACAGCGGACGCTACGGTTTAAGCTCTAAGAATACCACTCCCAGTCAGATTGTAGCAGCCTTTCACAACCGGGAAAAGAAGCATTTTACCATTGGTATCCATGATGATGTGACCCATCTGTCACTGCTATTGCCTCCCAAAATCCATTCCCTGCCCAAGGGCACGATCAGTTGTAAATTCTGGGGGCTTGGGGGCGATGGAACTGTCAGCGCCAACAAGAACTCCATCAAGATCATAGGTGATCATACAGATCTGTATGTGCAAGGGTATTTTGAATATGATTCCAAAAAATCAAGAGGACTTACCATCTCCCACCTGCGTTTTGGTACTTCTCCCATCCGCTCTACCTATCTGGTAGATGTTGCAGATCTGGTAGCATGTCATAACCCGGTGTATCTGCACAAATATAAAATGGCTCAGGAATTAAAGGATGGCGGCACCTTTTTGCTTAATTGCTATTATAAAGAAAAAGATCTGGAAGACTATATACCCGACCTGGTAAAGCGATATCTGGCGGAGCATCACATTCATCTGTATCTGATCGACGCCATCCGTATCGGAAAAGAAATCGGCCTGAACAATAAAATCAGCACCATTTTACAGGCTGCTTTTTTCCGATTGTCCGGACTCCTGCCCGCAGAAGAGGCCAAGGCGCTGATGAAAGAGGCGGCCAAAGCCAGCTATAGCAGTAAAGGTCAGAAAATATTACAAATGAATTATGAGGCCATAGAGAGAGGCTTTTCGGAGGTCTATGAATTTCCGATTCCCGAACATTGGAAGACACTTTCAGACACCAAGACGGGCTCTAACTGGAAATCCTATGATTCCAAACTCCTGCCGGATCACCCTGATACACTTAACTTTGTAGAAAATATTCAGAAACAAGTGACCATGCAGGAAGGCAACGAGCTACCCGTATCAGCCTTTGTGCCCTACGCTAATGGTTCCTTCCCCTCCGGTTCCACCGCCCATGAACGGCGGAATGTAAATACCGAAGTGCCTGTGTGGATCCCGGAAAACTGTATTCAATGTAACCGTTGCTCTTATGTATGTCCTCACGCTGTAATACGTCCCTGTGTCATGAACAGTGAAGAAGCAGAACAAGCACCACAGGGGATGCCCAGTCTGCCCATGATGGGCATGGATGGATACCATTTCGCCATTACGGTATCCGAGGTGGACTGCACCGGCTGCGGTTCCTGTGCAGGGGTATGCCCAGGCAAAAAGGGAGAAAAAGCACTGGTCATGCAGCCGGTGAATGAGCATGAAGAGCATCAGGAATATTTCGATTATAACAAATCACTTTCTCCCAAAAAGGAAGTGCTGGAAAAGTTTAAAACAAATACTCTAAAAGGCTCCCAGTTCAAAAAACCGCTGTTGGAATTTCACGGTGCCTGTGCAGGATGCGGTGAGACACCCTATGCTGTGCTTTTAACACAGTTATTTGGCGAGAGAATGTATATCGCCAATGCTACCGGCTGCTCTTCTATCTGGGCCAATTCCACGCCTTCTACGGCATATACCCGAAATGAGTGCGGTCAGGGGCCGGCCTGGTCCAATTCCCTCTTTGAGGATGCTGCTGAGTTCGGCTATGGAATGCTTATGGCCGAGGAAGCGCGGGCACTAAGAGAAAAAGATGCGCGCCCCAACCGGCCGGATCCTACTGTCTGGGTGTTCGGTGGTGACGGCTGGGCCTATGACATTGGTTTTGGCGGTTTAGATCATGTTCTTGCCAGCGGACGCAACATCAACATGATCGTGTTTGACACAGAAGTCTATTCCAACACCGGCGGTCAGGCATCCAAGTCTACCCCTACAGGCTCCACGGCCAAATTTGTGGCAGGGGGCAAAAGACTGCCCAAAAAAGATCTGGCAGCCATCGCCATGAGTTACAGCTATATCTACGTGGCACAGGTGGCCATGGGAGCAGATTATAACCAGACCTTAAAAGCCATGTTAGAAGCCGAAAGCTACGATGGTCCATCCCTCATAATCGCCTATTCTCCATGTATCGAACACGGTCTGAAAGCAGGTATGGGAAGCTCCATGCATGAAGAAGCAAAGGCTGTGGAAGCAGGTTATTTTCATCTCTTCCGATATAATCCTGCCCTGAGAGGGGAAGGCAAGAATCCCTTCACCTTAGACAGCAAAGAGCCAACCCTGTCTTATGAGGAATTTCTGGAGGGCGAAAACCGTTACGCTGCCCTGAAACGGGAACAGCCAAAGGAAGCAGACAGACTATTTAAGCAGGCTGCAGCCAGGGCAAGAGAAAAATATGAGCATTTGAAAAAACTGGTGGAATTTTATGAGCCTCCCCATGAGGATACTGTACCGTAAAAAGAAAGAAAAAGCATATAATTTTAAAAAAGAAATGAGGTAACTATGGAATACGAAAAATATATGTGTGAACCCTGTGGTTATATTTATGATCCGATGCTCGGAGACCCCGATGGCGGGGTCTCTCCCGGTACTCCTTTTGAAGAGTTGCCTGATAACTGGGTGTGCCCTATCTGCGGTCTTTCTAAGGACGTTTTTATAAAAATGTAGCTTCGTCCCAATGTGTTTGTCTGCAAATAAGGGGATACCACAGAATCACTTCTGGATATCCCCTTTCTATTTAATATTTAATGCTGGTGGCCGGACTTGAACCGGCACGATGTTGCCACCGAGGGATTTTAAGTCCCTTGCGTCTGCCTATTCCGCCACACCAGCATATTATATAACTTGTAAATTAAAATGGGGCCTATAGGGCTCGAACCTATGACCCTCTGCTTGTAAGGCAGATGCTCTCCCAGCTGAGCTAAGACCCCAT
>JAFYSG010000073.1 GCA_017559435.1 Lachnospiraceae bacterium | reverse complement strand
TTTTTTCGAATCGGCGGCCTGACCTTTGGCGGTGGTCTGACTATGCTCCCCATGTTAAAATATGAATTGGTGGAGAAAAATGGTTGGGTAACAGAGGATGATCTTCTGGATTATTATGCGGTAGGGCAGTGTACCCCCGGAATCATTGCGGTAAATGTGTCCACCTTTGTGGGATACAAGAAAAGGGGCGTCATTGGTGCTATTTTTTCTACCCTTGGCATGATCAGCCCATCACTGATCATTGTGTCAATTCTGGCACTTTTTCTGGATCAGTTTATGAGCAATGAGATCGTGGCTCATGCGGTAGAAGGAATTAAGATCGTAGTATGTGCCCTGATGTTAGGTACAGTAGTGACCATGGCCAAGAAGACACTGGTCAGCGGATTGTGTTATGGGATTGCAGGAGTAGCATTCCTGCTTGCAGTGTTTACACCGATCCCTACGGTCCTGATAGTCATTGTGGCAGGAATATTAGGCGTGGCCCTGTATAAAAAAGGAGGGCTGAAGCTATGAGAGTATTCTTGGATTTGTTCGTGGAATTTTTCCAGGTTGGTCTGTTTGCAGTAGGTGGTGGTCCGGCTACCATTCCTTTTCTGATGGACATACCTTCCAGACATGACTGGTATGAAGTATCGGATGTGGCACAGATGTTGGCAGTCAGTGAGAGTACGCCGGGGCCCATCGGTATCAACATGGCTACTTATGCGGGTTATAATGCGGCAGGCTTTGTCGGTGGGATCGTGGCCACACTTTCTCTGGTACTGCCCAGTCTGATTGTGATCGTGTTGATTGCAAAGATTCTGGAGAATTTTAGTAAAAATATGTATGTGAAATCTGCATTTTACACTATCCGGCCGGCAGTGACGGGCCTGATCGCTACGGCAGTGCTGGGAATCTGGCAGACAACATTGTTTACGGCTTCCGATGGAAGTTTTCAGTTTCCTGTTTTTCAGATAGCGCTTTGCGCGGTGTTCTATGTGGTGATGAATGCTAAGAAGTTGAAGAAGCTGCATCCGGCATTTTGGATTCTGTGCGGGGCTGTGGTTGGGATTGTGTTTCGCTTGTAAGTTGGTAAAAGTTAATTAATAGAATATATATACCATGAGCGGTAGTGTCTGATGCCTGGAAGGTCGGAACTGCCGCTTTTTATTATTAACAAATTTCTAAATGGTTGACAAGTGTAACACAAACTGCTATAATAAGGTTGACAGTAGTAATACGAATGGAGGGAGTATATGAGTAAAGAAAGTATTATTTTGCAGCAGAGTGAATGGTATATCATGGAGAAACTCTGGGAGGAAAGCCCGCGAACCATCGTGCAGTTGTATCATGCATTGGAGGTGGACCCGGGTTGGAGTAAGAGCACTGTGAACACTCTACTTGGGCGCATGGTGGATAAGGGGATCATTTATTATGAAGATGGTGGAAAAGCCAGGCAGTATTACCCCAAAGTGCGCAGGGAGGATGCGGCACATGCAGAGACCGAGAGTCTGCTGAAGCGGGTGTATCAGGGATCGGTCAGTTTGATGATGAGTACGTTGGTGAAGAAGAATGCACTGAGTGATGAGGAGATTGATGAGTTATATGAGATTCTCCGGAAAGCGAGGTAGTTTATGGCAGAGATTATCATTACATCTTCGATATTGATCTTGGCGCTGATTTTGCTTCGGAAACTTTGCTGGGGGAAAATTAGCAGAAGGCTGCAGTATGGGTTGTGGCTTTTGGTAGTGATCCGGTTGTTGGTGCCGGCGCAGTTTTTTACCAGTTCTTTCAGTGTAATGCAAGTGATTGATTATGCAGGGGAAGTGGTTTATGAGAAGTGGCAGTTGGAACATAGCAGTCTGCAGGGGGATGTGGCTGCAGAAGAACAATTAGCAAATATGCAGAGTGGCCAGGCGCCTCAGGACAAGGTGGTAACTGACACCGAGAGAAGTGGTCAGGTTGGTGAAGCAGATTTGCAGACAGAAGGAAAAAAGCCCGGCACTAATATGCAGACACCGGTTGGAAAACAGGATGAAACAGGTAAAGCAGAAGGTCCGGAAGGCTTTGGTATGGGGGTAAATGAGAATGGTATCGGAGTTTTTGGAAGAGTACTGCTTGGAATTTACATAGTGGGAGTATTGACGATAGCCGGTTGTCTGATCGTGTGCAATCTGCGTTTTCGAAAGAATCTTGTGGCAGGCAGATGTCTGATTGGGCAGGAGGGCAGGTTGAAGGTATATCTGGCGGATCAGCTGAAGTCCCCTTGCTTATGCGGTGTGTTTGTACCGGCTATTTATATGACGGAAGCCGGACTTGCATCGGAGGAGAGAAAACGTCACATTTTGCTCCATGAAATGACCCATTACAAGCATGGAGATCATATCTGGACTGTGGTCAGGAGCCTGTGTCTTATGCTGTATTGGTTTCATCCACTGGTGTGGGTGGCAGCAAAGCTTTCTACGCAGGACAGTGAGCTGGCATGTGATGAGGGTACGCTGATAAAACTTGGGGAGGAGAACAGACAGGCTTATGGGCGCACCCTGATCGAAATGATGACAGGTAAGGCCAAGAGCAGTCAGCTTTTGTATTGTGCCACAGGGATGATCAACGGTAAGAAGGAGATTAAGAAGAGGATTACGGCCATTGCGAATTATAAGAAGATGATGATCCGGACGGCGGTGTTTGTGGTGGTATTTGCCTTGCTTCTATCTGCTTGTACTGCGGGGAATGCTTCAACAGTAGATCAGACGCAGAATACAGACGGCAGCTTCCGTTTGTCAGAGTATACCATCGATCTAACTGGTGACAAAATAAAAGATAGTATAGTCTTTGATGTAACATGTCTTGACGGAACCTTTGAAGAGGGTACGATCATCACGGAGGAATTGCTTTGGGAGCATCTGTGGAAGAATACGGTAGAAATCAGGGCTAAGGTTCTGGAGGGACAGGATGAAGAAACAAAGGGTCAAGATGTACAGGAAACAGTTCTTTGGGAGTACTCCTATTCCATGGTGCATGCAGGAAACGGTAATCTGGCATGTGTTCGATATGAAAATCAGAATTGTCTCTTACAATATGGCAATGAAGTGGGGCAGGGACACGGAAGATTCTGGTATCGGTTGTGGAAGCTTATGCCTGCCGGCAAGGAACCGATTTTAGTAAAAGAGAACGAGGCAACCTATGATACTATAGAAATCAGACAGGCGTCAGAGGATGAGATTGCACAGGTGCTTTTGGTGGAAGAAGAATTGAATGAATTTTTGTGGGGTTCCAACACAAAGATTCTTGTGAATGCTACTTGGGATGCAGAAGAATGTTATCTGTATGGTGGCGAGCATGGTCTGACCAATGGTTATAGAAGGCAGAATGCTTTTGAGATTTTTATGAAAGAAGTTGGCGGAAGCGGATTGGAATTGAAAATTAAGGATTACTTTTATTACGAAGGAGTAGACCCCATTACGCAGCTGCCGGCTGATCCCGAGGCGGCAGTGCTTGGCGGGGAGCTTTTGATCATGGAGGTGTCAAGCGACAGTACCACAGCAGGCAGGCTGGATCTGGACGGAGATGGTGAGAGAGAGGTATTGTATCTGGAGGGAATCAGCAACAATTATTGGGATGATGGATTCAGTAAGTATGGAGATGGTGAGGTGATAGATGACCGTTATCGTGTAAGGGTTGATCAGGTTTATTATGAAGATTATTGTGACTATCTTGATCCTGTATTGATGGCATACTCGCCAGATGGAAAGACAATTTTGTTGGCGATATTTGATCATGGACCGAGTGCAGATCCGATCACCACTTTTTTCCGTTATGATGGAGAGAGGATTGTTCCGGCAGGAGAAATCGATAATGATATACGGACGATAGAACTGGTGAAACAGGGAGTATTGAAAGGGAATTCCGGTGAATGGATCATACAGACAGACAGCGTCATTGCGCATTGGATCTTTAATGGTACGGAAATAGTACTGCAAGAAGAAGAGGAATATGAGTTTAATGGTTATAAATGGGATCAAGAACCTTATCCTACAGTACTTTTAAAGGATTTGGTGGTGTATGAAGAACGGTCTGAAAGCAGCCGGGCAGTGACCATGAAGCCGCAGGTAGTGGATATTATGCGCACCGATAGAAAGGAATGGGTTTATCTGGAGGCAGAAGATGGTACCAAGGGATGGTTTCGAGTTGTAAATTCCAAGGTGCCTTCATTGGACAATGCAGGTGTGGATGAGGTATTTATGGGGTTATATCGTGCAGGCTAACTCTGCGAATGTTCATTTATGTAAAATTTCAAAAAGAGTATTGATTAATTACGGCGGCAAATGTAGAATAGAGATGGGGCTACATTTGCCGTTTGGCATGTTCGGGAAAAGGTAAGAGTATATTATAGTGAAAGTGTGAGGAAGAGGAAGCGTATGAGGAGAAGTAGAAGAAGGCGTAATCTGACGTATCAGAGATTAGGGTCAAATGAAAGGCTCAGATGGCAGAGAAGACGCAGGAATGTAGGGTTGATTGCAGTGGGGACCGGTTTGGCAGCAGTCTTAGTGTTGGTTTTGTTGTTGGTGTTTTTTGGTGGAGCAGAGGATGCCGAAAGTCATAGTATTGTCAGTGGGACGCCAATCGGAGGAAACTCTCATAACAGCACAGCAGAGATTTTAGGACAAGGAAGTGGAATGCAAGCCGATGAGCAGGGTAGAGGTGAAATGAAGGAGACAGCAGAAACGGCGCAGCAAGGAACCGGAGACACAGGAGAAACTGATGCCGGTTCAGAGAACACACAAGTCCCCTCCGTTGAATGGAATTACCACGCAGAAGACCGACCCAAGGTGAAGGGTATCTACGTTACCGGCCCCTTGGCGGGCAATGAGCGATTTGAAGAACTACTCACCCTTGTGGATGAGACAGAGCTCAACGCCATGGTCATTGATGTGAAAAATGACGGCGGTGAGATCACATACAAGATGAATCTGGAATCTGCCCGGTCCATGGGTGCCTGCATCAATTATATCAGAGATATGGAAGGGTTTATGGCCAGATTGAAAGAGCACGGCATATACACCATTGCCCGGATCGTGTGCTTTAAGGATCCTTATCTGGCAGCAAATCACCCGGAGCTTGCCCTAAAGACCACAGATGGAAGGTCTGTGGTGGATGGTCATGATGTGGCTTGGGTGAATCCTTATAAAGAGGATGTATGGAAGTATCTGGTGGACGTGGCCAAGAAAGCCGGCGAAGTGGGATTTGATGAGATTCAGTTTGATTATGTGAGATTTCCCATCGGAGATGTGGCAGATGAGGCGGATTACGGTGTGGATATGACGACTTATACCAAGCAGCAGGCGATCACAGGATTTTTAAGCTATGCGGTGGAGGAACTGCGGCCACTGGGTCTTCCGGTGACAGCAGACGTGTTTGGTACCATCATTGGCAGTGAGACAGATGTGAAACGGGTGGGGCAGGACTATGTGGATATTGGTGCTATCATCGATGCGCTCTGTCCCATGGTATATCCTTCTCACTATGGGAATGGAGTGTTTGGTCTGGCAGTGCCGGATGCCCAGCCTTATGAGACAGTGCTTGCTGCCATGCAGGATTCGGTAGAGCAGCTTTCTGTGGTGCCTGAGGAAAGCAGGGCCGTGGTACGCCCATGGTTACAGGCTTTTACGGCTAATTGGGTGAAGGGATATATTACCTATGGCGGAGATCAGATCAGGCAGCAGATTCAGGCAGTGTATGATGCAGGGTATGAGGAGTGGATCTTGTGGAATGCGTCTAACAGGTATTCGGCGGATGGGCTGCTTACAGAAGAGTGATAACATACCTGTTGAAGATTAAATAGGTGCGCCGTACGGCGCACCTAAACTTTTGAATCTTTTAAGGAGTCTGCTTGATGAATGATAAAATGGAAGCCGGTGCCTTAAGTGGAAGATCGGATTTCTTCAAGTAGCAGGAGGTGCTGTATCCGCTTGCCTGCTCTGCGTAACCAAGATAGATATATTCTTTCAAGTCCTCAAAGGGACTGTAGGAGAGATCTCCCAGGTACAGATAGGGTTGCAGTGCTGCCAGTTCCTTAGGATCGGAGATGGTAATCTGTGACATCAGCACTTCGGCGATAGCGATTGTTTGCACTTGCTTGGTTTCCGCAGTGTAGACAGAAGTGAGTTCACCATCTATTGCTGCGGGCTTCTTTTCCTGTTCTTTAGATTCCTGTTCTTTGAGCATGTTCATCACATCATCCGGTAACAGGAAGACTTCGGCAAGACTAAGCTCAGAATTCAACTGTAGTCTGGTAAGCTTCACTTTTTCTTTTTCCAGGATCAAATCCGGATAATATTCCGTAAGCTTTTGAATAGTCCTGCTATAGTGGGAGTAGATATCCAGACGAAGGCTGTAGTTGGAGAGGTTGCGTGAACCTTCTCTCTCGTAAGGATAGTATACCTGTAAGGAAGCCACTTCTATTCCGCTTCTCAACTGTTCTATACTGCAATTGTCTCTGAAATCTGCAGTGAAAGCATCCATGATTTCCTGTATGCGTACGGCATCTGTAACGGCACATTCCGTGTAGCTGATGCGGCTGTCAACGTGGAGTTCCACAGGATACGGGAACTGGCCGCTGGATAGAGGATAAAAGGTCTGCAGGTATTCTTCACTTTCAATGATGGGACGCAGAACCTCTAAGTCGCTTTGGTGAATACGATAGTGGCGTTTGAAGGGTCCCAGATTAGTTTTTAGCGTAACCTCGATAGAGGAGCTATAACCATTATTAAATTGGTGTGCCTCGTCAGTCAACTGCTCAAGCAACGGATAAAGTGTATCCAGGTTCCGGAAGCTACGTTCTTCATAATAATCATAGTTCCAGTACATGATGCCATCTTCGCGGAACTGATAACGGTAAGAGTCGTCGTCAAAGTTGTTGATAAAAATTTGGGCACTCTTAATGCTATCCTTGGCAGGCAGTCTGTTGTCAAAGTTTGTCAGATCAAAGGCGAAGACAAACAGAATCAGGCAGGCACCAGCCACGGTGATCCCCATTTGCTTCTTATGATAAAAGAAACATTTGAAATTCATATGGAGTATGATATCTGTCATACCAAAGGCAAAGATACCACATAGCAGAATACCGAAAATCTGCCATGCGAGAGCATCCTTATCCAAAATCCATTGAAAGATCATGGAACCGAATAATCCTGCGGCCAAGCCAACGATCACACGGATCAGTGACTGGGCTGTTTTGTGATCCACACCATGCTCTGACAATTCGCTGGGACGCTTTCTGTAAAGTTTAAAGGCTACCACCAGGTTGAAGAGCATCACCAGAAGATTGCCCACACGCATCAGAAAGTAAGGATCATGGTTGCTGGCAGAAGCATGGATAAACAATGCACCTGCTCCGGTTTCTGCAAAATCAGCCATTAAAAAGAATGGACATACCAACGGAGACGTCCAGATCATATGCCACCATGTCACCGGTGAAGAGACAAAGGTATCATAGAATGAGCTGCACAAAAGCTGAAATATCCCATAGACGACTGCTGCACCGGCACTGAGAACAACGGTCACAAACAGGGCATTAAACGCATTGCCGCTGAGCATGACGCCCACTAGCAATATGTGATAAAAGCTTAAGTAGCAAAGGAGTG
>JAFYSG010000072.1 GCA_017559435.1 Lachnospiraceae bacterium | reverse complement strand
GGATTGCTGATAGTCCCAGGGGCACAGATGACGCTTGGCAAGCAGTGTACCGGTAGTGTATTCTACAGAGAAGATCAAAGTCATGTAAGACAAGCCTCTGATCCATATTGGCCAATTTTTCAATAATTTGGATATGGGCTTTAACAGGGCTGCACAGCCATAGATGGGAAACATCCAGAGGGATGTGACACCAATCAGGCGAAAGTTTCTTCTGCGCAGGGAGCCCAGAGCGGTAAATATGATTTCCATGCACCAGCCGATGGTGCCGCATTTGAGAAAATCGTGAAGCATAAAAGATCCTTTCTATGTTTTATATGGTGAGAATAGTATTTGCAGAAAAAAATAGCTTATTCTTTTCGGTGTCAATATTTTTTCTCATATTATATTGAACATCTGGTCAAAGTGCATTATAATGTAGTCATGTGTCGGAAGATAAGGAAAGGAAGTGGGAATCTCATGAAATATCAGGAAGCATTGGATTATGTGGCGTCATTGAGCAGTTACGGCATTGTGCCGGGGCTTGACAGTATCAGGAGATTGTGTGAGTTTCTTGGGAATCCCCAGAATGAACTGAAATTTGTACACATCGCCGGGACCAATGGAAAGGGGTCTACGCTTGCTTATATTTCCACAATTTTAAAGTGTGCCGGGTATCGTGTGGGCCGTTATCTGTCACCGGTGATCTCGGATTATCGTGAGAAGATACAGGTGAATGAGAAGTTTATTACTCAGAAAGCACTTTGTCAGGGCGTGGAATTTATCAAGGCTGCCTGTGACAAGATCGTGGAACAGGGATATCCCCATCCCACACCTTTTGAGGTGGAGACGACACTGGCTTTCTGGTATTTTAGAGAGCAGAAGTGTGATATTGTAGTGATGGAGACCGGTATGGGTGGTCTGGAAGATGCTACCAATATTATACAGACGGTGTGTGTCAGTGTCATTGCCGCCATTAGCATGGATCACATGAATTTTCTTGGGAAAACGTTGGGTGACATCGCTTTTCAGAAGGCCGGTATCATGAAGGCAGGGAGGCCGGTGGTGACACTTTGCCAGAGGGAGGAAGCGGCTGTGGTGTTGCGTGACCGGGCAGATGTACTTGGGTGTCCGCTCATCGTGGCTGATCCAGTAAAGGCATCAGGAGTGCGATATGGGGTGGAGCGCCAGCGGTTTCATTATGATGGTATGAAAGATCTGGAGATCAGGCTGGCCGGAACATATCAGGTAGCCAATGCAGTGCTTGCCATAGAAACGATCAAGGTGCTTTCGAAGTGTGGATTTGCGGTTTCGGAAAGTATGCTTCGAAAAGGGCTTTTGCAGACGGTGTGGCCGGGGCGTTTTACTGTCATTGGTAAGAAACCGTTTTTTGTGGTTGACGGGGCACATAATGAGGACGCAGCAAAGAAACTTGCAGAATCCATAAAATTTTATTTTACAAATAAGAGAATTATCTATATAATGGGAGTGTTGAGAGATAAGGAATATGAGAAGATCATTGAGTTGACTTATCCTTATGCTGACCATATTCTCACAGTGACCACACCGGACAATCCCAGAGCGTTGCCTGCTTATGATCTGGCACTGGCGGTGAATGAGGTGTGTATGCGGGCTGCCGGGCAAAGTGGGACAGATGCAGCCATGGGACATCCGCAGGTTACGGCAGTAGATAGTCTGGAAGAAGCTGTGGAGATGAGCTGTCTTCTGGCCGGGAAGGATGACGTGATCCTGGCCTTTGGTTCTCTGTCGTATCTGGGCAGGCTGATGGAGATTGTGATGAAGCGCAGTGAGTCAGGGAAGAAAGGGAAATGACATGGTAGATCATGAGAAGATAAAGGAAGCGGTGAAGCTTTTGTTAGAGGGCATCGGTGAGGATGTGAACAGGGAAGGGCTTAAGGAGACGCCTGACCGGATCGCCAGAATGTATGAAGAAATCTATGGTGGCATGGATGAGGATGCTAAGGAGCACCTGTCTAAGGTGTTTTCTGTGGAGCATAATGAGATGGTGGTGGAGAAGGACATTGTATTTTACTCTACCTGCGAACATCATCTGATGCCTTTTTACGGGAAAGCCCATGTGGCGTATATACCTAACGGCAAGGTGGTGGGACTTAGCAAGCTTGCCAGGACAGTGGAGGTTTATGCCAGAAGGCCACAGATCCAGGAACAGATGACAGGGCAGATCGCAGATGCCATGATGGAATATCTGGCACCCCAGGGTGTGATGGTCATGGTAGAGGCAGAGCATATGTGCATGACCATGCGCGGGATCAGGAAGCCCGGAAGTAAGACAGTGAGCATTGCCACCAGAGGAAGCTTTGAAGAAAATGAACTGTTGCAGAATCGGTTTTTCCAGATGGTGAGACAGTGATAAGATGGCATATAGCCGGAAGGATAGGTTAGATGGAGAGAACAGATCAGGAGAGTCGGATCGATCGGATCATGAAGCACCCGGTATTCCTTGAGCATCTGAGTAAAAATGACGCGGCAGAAGCCCATAGGCGCTTCTGCCGTCATAATATGGTGCATTTTCTGGATGTGGCCAGGATTGCCAGGGTGATCAATGGAGAAGAAAATTTTGGTGTTGATCCGGAGTGGATCTATGCAGCAGGACTTTTGCACGATATCGGGCGTCATGTACAGTATGCGGATGGGACACCTCATGAACAGGCCAGTGCAGGGATCGCACCGGGAATCTTGGCGGAATGCGGATTTTCAGAAGAAGAAACGGCAGTTATTGTAGATGCCATTTTGATGCACAGGACGGAGGATGTAGCTGAAGAGAAGAACCTGAGGGGTCTTTTGTATCAGGCTGATAAGGCAAGTCGGGCTTGTTTTGTCTGTCCTGTGGAGCAGGAATGTAACTGGAAGAATGAGAAGAAGAATTTGCGGTTATTATATTAGATCACAGCAGAAAGGCTGAGGTAGAAGTTATGAAGATTGGCAACAGAGAATTTGACACAGCGCACCATACCTACGTCATGGGGATTCTGAATGTGACGCCGGATTCCTTCTCAGACGGCGGCAAGTGGAATACCATGGACAGCGCACTGTATCATGTGGAAAAGATGATAGAGGAAGGGGCAGACATTGTGGATATCGGCGGCGAATCCACCAGGCCAGGTTTTGTGAAGATTACTGATGAGGAAGAAATTCAGAGAGTGGTTCCGGTGATAGAGGCTTTGAAAGCCCGTTTTGATGTACCCATATCCCTGGATACTTATAAAAGCAGGGTGGCAGAAGCGGGAATTGCAGCAGGAGCTGACTTGATCAATGATATCTGGGGATTGCAATACTGTGATGATAAAGGAATGGCGGATGTCATTGCAAAGAGTGGTCTGCCCTGTTGTCTTATGCACAACCGTTCCCAGGCGGGATATCATGATTTTATGCAGGAAATGGCAGCAGATCTGGCTGCGATGCTGCAGATTGCATCTAAGGCCGGAATCCCGCAGGACAAGATCATTCTGGATCCGGGAGTGGGATTTGGGAAGTCTTATGAAAATAATTTGGAAGTCATCAATTGCCTGGAGGAGCTTAAGGTGTTTGGATGCCCTATTCTTTTAGGTGCCAGCCGTAAATCAGTGATAGGGCTTGCTCTTGACCTGCCATCGGATGAGAGGGTGGAGGGTACTCTGGTGACCACGGTATTCGGTGTCATAAAGGGTTGCAGCTTTGTGAGAGTGCATGATGTGAAAGAAAATGTGCGGGCCATCCGGATGGCGGAGGCGATTCTTGGAAATGTGAGGGCTTGAGTGGTTCCTGTGCCCGGAATGCTGCAGTAACTATTTTCTACAAGGAGGATGAAAATGGATATCATTAAAATCGAAAACCTGGAAATATATGCATATCACGGAGTCTATCCGGAGGAAAATAAGCTGGGTCAGTCTTTTTATATCAATGCAGCCCTTTACACAGATACCAGACAAGCTGGCCTTAGTGATGAACTTACTCAGTCTACCAATTATGGGGAAGTGTGTCATTTTATGACAGACTGGATGAAGCAACACACCTGTAAATTAATCGAGGCCGCAGCAGAGCAGCTGGCTAGAGCAAGTCTCCTTGCATTTCCCCTAGTGAAGAAGCTGACACTGGAAATCCGCAAGCCCCAGGCACCGGTGGGGCTTCCTTTTGAGAGTGTGTCTGTGCAGATCGAGAGAGGGTGGCACAGGGTATATCTGGCCATAGGCTCCAATCTGGGAGAAAGGGAAGCTTATATTCAAAGAGGGATAGATGGACTGCAAAACTGTCCTGACATTCGTGTAAAGAACGTTTCTTCCATGATTGTGACCAAGCCTTATGGGGGCGTAGAGCAGGGTGATTTTGTGAACGGTTGCTTGTGTGTGGAGACCCTTTTGACGCCGGGAGAACTGCTTAAAAAACTCCATGAGATCGAGCAGGCAGCAGGGCGCGTCAGAGAGGTACATTGGGGACCTCGAACGTTGGATCTGGATATTATCTTTTATGATGATCTGGTGTATGAGGACGAGGAACTGATCATTCCTCATGTGGATATGGAGAATCGAAGTTTTGTGCTGGAGCCTATGGTAGAAATTGCACCGAATCTGCGTCACCCCATCTTAAAGAAAACCATGGTGCAGCTTCATCAGATACTTCTGGGCAAAATGGGCGCAAAGACCGGTGAATAATCCGGCCACCATGCCGGCAAGGATTAAAAATGGCAGATAAAGCAGTACGCCGGACACCTTCGTAATCAGGTAAGCCACCAGCAGTTGCCCCAAATTGTGTGTGATTCCGCCGGTCACACTTGTCAGGAAAATATAACGATTCTGTAGTAGTCTGTTGATCAAAGCCATAGCAGCCAGACTTAAGAATGCACCGGCCAGGCTGTATAAAAGGCTGATGGCCTGTCCGAACAGTAGACTGGAAAGCAGAATCCTTGCACACAAAACCAACCCCGTGTCTTTGACAGAGGCATTCCGTAAGAGGATCAGGGTAATGATATTGGCAAGTCCCGGTTTGATCCCTGGTATGGGAAGTAAGGGCGGTATGGCACTTTCTACTGCAAAGATGATCAGGGAAAGGGTGGTATACAGCGCCAGAATAGTCAGTTTCTTTAATCCCATGTATCTCCCTCCTTTTGAAGCTGAATTACCAGTCGGTGAGGCAGGCAGGTGATGGGAAGGGCAGTATTTTTGATAAAGCCCTGATGCACACAGAGCCCGTCAGGGCAGTCAGCGGATACGATGCCGATGGCACCGTGGCGGACTTCAATCACATTACTTCCGCCGTCCTTGGACGTGACCGTTAAGGTGTAGGATGTTTTTACCTGGTTTAACGGGATGCTTTCGATCAAATCCCCATCTTGATAAATATGGGCAGTAAGACCCTTCGCCGATTCAGAAGGTCTGAAAAGAAGGCAAAGGGAGGCGATACTGATCAGTGCCATGATGCATAGGAGGATGATTATGAGCCGTGCCTTGCGAGTGGTTGTTTGCTGCATGGTTACTCCTTATAGGTTCGGTCACTTGCAAGATGTAAAACAAGCTTGGCAAGTGACCGTTATTGGCAAATAGAAATGTTTTACAGGTATAGTATAGCAAATGGAGACAGGAAAATGAAGCTTTTTTTAAAAAAAAGCAAGAAGCAATGGAAAACCACTGTATGGATGTGCATTTTCAGCCTTATGGTGGCGTGTCTTGGGTTTACCGCCTGCCAAAGAAACCCCACATGTTACCAAAGGATAGATACTGCCATGGGAACGGTGGTGAAAGAGACAGTATATGTGGAAAAAGGCGGGGAAGATATCACAGCACAAATAAGACAGCAGATCGTAACGCTGGAAGATCAGTTTTTATCCCGCAGAAAAGATAGTGCCGAAATTTACCAGATCAACAGCCATGCAGGAGAAGTGCAGGGAACAGCAGTATCGGAGCCCCTGTGGGAGATATTGCAAAAGCTTTTGGAAGTGTCGGAAAGAAGCGGCGGTGCGTTTGACTTTACCATAGGGGAAACAGTGAGGCTGTGGGATATAGACAGTTATGCTGCAAAGGAGAAAGAAGAGGTGGTATTGCCATCTCTTGATCAGATTGCAGAGTCCCTTGCAAACACAGGATATGAAAAACTGCAGTTTCAAAATGGTCGCATCAATCTGCCTAAGGGAATGCAGCTGGATCTGGGCGCAGCAGGAAAAGGCATTGCCTGTGATGCGGTACTTACCTTTTTAAGGAATCAGCCACATGTGGCCGGAGCCATCATTTCTGTGGGGGGCAGTATTCTCACTTACGGTAAAAAGCCCGATGGAACATTGTGGAAAGTGGGGATTGTGGATCCACAGAACCCCTCTGATTATATCGGTGGTCTGAGACTGGAAGGGCAGTGGTGCGTGTCTACATCCGGTGACTATGAACGTTATGTGGAAGTGAAAGGCAAGCGTTACCATCACATCATAGATCCTGACAGCGGATATCCGGCGGATGCAGGGCTTTTAAGTGTGACGATCCTTACAAGGGATGGAATGCTTTCTGATGCTCTGTCAACGGCATGTTTTGTTCTTGGTTATGAAGAATCATTAGAATTACTGCAATCTTTTGGTGCACATGGGTTGTTTGTAGATAAACAAGGGAATGTTATGTTGACACCGGGCATGGAAATGTATTATGTCCCCAGATGAGAAAACGTTGATGGACTATGGACAAATGTGTTGGTTACCTCTTGCAACCTTCCCTAAAATATAGTAAAATAAAGTATTCTTTATATAAAACAAAGGAGAGAAAAAATGGAAAGAGAAAAACTTGGTTCCCGTTTAGGGTTCATATTATTATCGGCAGGTTGTGCCATTGGAATCGGAAATGTATGGAGATTTCCTTATATTACAGGCTTGTACGGCGGCGGTGTATTTGTTATGTTTTATCTGCTGTTTTTGATCATTATGGGTATTCCTGTGATGACCATGGAGTTTGCAGTAGGACGTGCCAGCAGAAAGAGTATTATTAAGAGCTTTTCGGCACTGGAGAAGCCGGGGCAGAAGTGGCATCTTCACGGTTATCTGGGAATGGCGGGTAACTATCTACTGATGATGTTCTATACCACGGTGGCTGGCTGGATGCTGATTTATTTCTGGAAGATGCTGACAGGTGAGTTTACAGGCAAGAGTGCCTCTGCGGTTGGAGATATGTTTTCCGGAATGCTGGCAGATCCTGTAATCTTGCTGGTGGCTATGATCATCGTAGTGGTGGCAGGTATTTTGGTGTGTTCTATGGGAGTACAAAAGGGCGTAGAGCGGATCAGTAAAGGCATGATGCTTGCGCTTTTGGCAATCATGGTGGTGTTGGCCATACATAGTATCAGTCTGGATGGCGGTTCAGAGGGGCTTAAGTTTTATCTGGTACCGGATTGGGAGAGAGCGTTGGAAGCAGGCCTTCTGGATACTGTGGTGGCAGCCATGAACCAGTCTTTCTTTACCTTGAGTCTGGGTATCGGTTCTATGGCCATTTTTGGCAGTTATATTGGGAAAGAGCGCAGGCTGCTTGGAGAGTCTGTAAATATTGCAGTCTTGGATACTTTTGTGGCGGTAGTGGCAGGCCTTATTATTTTTCCGGCATGCTTTTCCTTTGGGATTGAGCCGGATCAGGGTCCCAGTCTGATCTTTGTGACACTGCCCAATGTGTTTAATGAGATGGCAGGGGGCAGATTGTGGGGAACCTTGTTCTTTATCTTTATGACATTTGCGGCATTGTCTACAGTGATTGCTGTATTTGAAAATATTATTTCCATGGGCATGGATCTGTTTGGTTGGGATAGAAAGAAATCTTGTAAAGTAAATTTTGTGGCACTGTTAGTGTTATCCATTCCTTGCGTGTTAGGCTTTAATGTATGGAGTGCTTTTAAGCCCTTCGGCGAGGGAAGTGCAGTGCTTGATCTGGAAGATTTTCTGGTAAGTAATGTACTCCTGCCTTTTGGTTCACTGTGGTATGTGCTGTTTTGTGTGACAAAAAAGGGTTGGGGATTTGAGAATTATCTGGCAGAAGCCAACGAGGGCAAAGGTGCCAAGGTTCCTAAATGGATCAGATTTTATGTGAAGTGGATTCTACCTGTGATTCTGGTGATTTTTATGTTTCATGGTTTGTGGAGTAAATTCCGCTAAGATTTGATTTGGTGGAAGTGGCGGATGATCGGGCGTACAAGAGAGGTATGGTATGGAGCAGTATTTATTTGTAGAGGAAGATACCGTAAAGCAGATTGATGAGAAGATGCCTCCGGAGGAAGAACTTCAGGATCTTGCGGAGTTTTATAAGGTGTTTGGTGATGCCACAAGACTGAAGATCTTGAATGTGCTGTTGTGTTCGGAGATGTGCGTGCTGGATATTGCCAGTGTGCTAAAGATGAGTCAGTCTGCCATTTCCCACCAGCTTCGGATCCTGAAACAGATGGATCTGGTGAAGAATAGGCGTGATGGCAAGACCATATTTTACTCTCTGGCGGATTCTCACATTGTGACGATTTTAAACCAGGGACTTGATCACATTGAGGATAATGGATGTGAGCATAGCACACCGGTGAAGTAGGGGTAAGTCGTGGCCGGAACGTGTTGTGTGATAAAAAAGGAGATGCTGACAGATGGATTTATTACAGCTGAGAGATCAGATAGATGAGATAGATTCGCAGATCGTTGATTTGTACGAGAGGCGCATGGATGTGTGCCGGCAGGTGGCAGAATATAAGATCGCGACCGGCAAAAAGGTATTTGACAGGCTGCGGGAGATGGAGAAGCTTAGTAAAGTAAAAGCTTTGACCCACAATGAGTTCAACAGTCACGGTATTGAGGAGTTGTTTGAACAGATCATGTCCATGAGTCGTAAGATGCAGTACCAGATTCTGGCAGAACATGGAAGTCTGGGTAAGTTACCTTTTATTGGTGTGGATGAGCTTGATAAGGTGAAAGCCAGAGTAGTGTTCCAGGGAGCAGAGGGAGCCTATTCACATGCTGCCATGATGCAGTATTTTGGGGATCAGATCAGTAGCTTTCATGTGGACACTTTCCGGGATGCTATGAGTGCCATTGACGAGGGCAGTGCTGATTTTGCGGTGCTTCCCATTGAGAATTCTACGGCCGGTATGGTCAGTGAGATTTATGACCTTTTGGTGGAATTTGAAAATTATATCGTAGGGGAGCAGATCATCAAGATCGAGCATTGTCTGCTTGGCGTGCCGGGAAGCAGGGAGGAGGATATCAAAACCGTATATTCTCATCCCCAGTCTCTGATGCAGAGTGCTAAGTATCTGCAAAATCATGACTGGAATCAGATCAGTATGAAGAATAATGCTTTTGCGGCCAGAAAGGTTGCAGAGGAAGGCAATAAGACCCAGGCGGCCATTGCCAGTGAACTGGCAGGACAGATTTATGGTCTTGAGGTGCTGAAGAAGGGTGTGAATCAGGAGGAGAACAATTCCACCAGATTCATTATTGTTACGAACCAGAAGATTTTCTGCAAGGATGCGAAGAAAGTGAGCATTTGTTTTGAAGTTCCTCACACAAGTGGTTCGCTATATCATATGCTATCACATTTTATTTTTAATAATTTGAATTTGTGTAAGATTGAAAGCCGTCCTATAGAGGATCGGACCTGGGAGTATCGGTTCTTCGTGGATTTTGAGGGTAATCTGGCTGATAGTGCAGTGAAAAATGCGTTGCGCGGACTTCGGGATGAAGCCAGAAATATGAAGATTCTGGGAAATTACTAAGCGACGAAAAACAAGCGGCAAAGCATGCAGAGCGTTTTAGATGATGCCGGGGAAAGGATAGACAGGAAGATGAGAGAACAGGAATTGATCGTATACAGAGAGTTTGAGGATGGGGATCTGCTCTATGATATGGCATGGCTGATGGAGCATTATCAGGATGAATATTATAATGTGGAGGATATGTCAGCGCTGTTTTATGAGTGTGTCCATAAGCTCATTGAACTGGCAGGCAATTACGGCTTTTATGGGAATCTTTGGCATTGTTACCTGGCTAACCTGTTGGTAAATAATGAAAACAGTTATTCCAAAGGCTGCGAGATCAGGGGGTCTATTGAAGGAACCATCAACAAGGCTGCACTACATGATATTGTGATCTTTAAGGAATTTTATGATTTTGATTTTGCTCCCATGATGGAGAAGTTGTCTGTACCGGAATTTGAGTTGGTGCAGGACTATGTGAGCAGTAAACAGGAAAGTAAAGTATACAACAAGCGCATCTGTAAACGTATCTGTGAATTAGCAGAGAAGTTTTGCCATGATCATACAGCAGAGGAAATGAAGGACACTCTGACCCAGTTCTATAAGGAGTACGGCGTAGGAAAATTTGGTTTGCATAAGTCTTTCCGTATCTCCAGAGATGAGGAGGGTGTGCATATTGATCCTATTTTGAACATTGCCCATGTGCATATGGATGACTTGGTAGGCTATGAGATTCCTAAGCAGAAGCTTAGAGACAATACGGTGGCTTTTGTGGAAGGGAAGAAGGCCAACAACTGTCTGCTGTTTGGTGATGCGGGAACCGGTAAATCTTCCTGTATCAAGGCCATCGCCAATGAATATTATGACAGAGGGCTTCGTATCATTGAGGTATATAAACATCAGTTCCAGGATCTGAATGATGTGATCACCCAGATCAAGAATCGTAACTATAAGTTTATCATCTACATGGATGATCTGAGCTTTGAAGAATTTGAAATCGAGTACAAATACCTGAAGGCTGTGATTGAGGGCGGTTTGGAGCGTAAGCCTGAGAATGTGTTGATCTATGCCACCTCCAATCGACGTCATCTGATCCGTGAGAATTATAAGGACAAAGAAGAGATCAGAGAGGATATGCATACCAGCGACACCGTGCAGGAGAAACTGTCACTGGTGGCCAGATTCGGTGTGACCATTTACTTCGGCAAACCGGATAAGAAGCAGTTCCAGAATATTGTGAAGGTGCTTGCGGAACGTTACGGTATAGAGATGCCGGAGGATGATCTTTTGTTGGAGGCCAATAAATGGGAACTTACCCACGGTGGCCTGTCCGGACGTACTGCACAGCAGTTTATTGATTATTTGTTGGGGAAGTAAGGCAATGGGTGTAAAGACATTTGCGGCAATTGATGTGGGAAGTTTTGAACTTTCCATGAAGATTTTCGAATTTGCAGGAAAGAATCGTATCAGGGAGATCGATCATGTGGGGCAACGCCTGGATCTGGGAACTGATACCTATGCTGATGGCAAGATCAGCCCGGAAAAAATGGATGAACTGTGTCGGACGCTGCGGAAATTTTCGGAGATCATGAAATCTTATCAGGTGGATGAGTACCGGGCTTATGGTACCAGTGCCATCAGAGAGACTGAGAATACCACCATTGTGTTGGATCAGATCGCCCAAAGAACCGGAATTCGGTTGGAAGTGCTTAGTAATTCGGAACAGCGATTTCTGGATTATAAGTCCATTGCATCCAGAGGAGAGACATTCCGCAAGATTATTGAAGAGAGAACTGCCATCGTGGATATCGGAGGAGGAAGTATCCAGATATCCCTGTTTGACAACGATGCGCTGATCGCCACCCAGAACCTGCGTCTGGGTGTTCTTCGCATACAGGAGAGATTGTATCATTTGAACGCTAAGCGGGATCAGATGGAGAGTCTGGTAGATGAAATGGCATCGGCTCAGTTATCTAATTTTAAAAAAATGTATTTAAAAGATCACACGATCAAGAATATTATCGTGATGGATGACTATCTGTCACCCTGGGCAGTGAGGGAAGCTGGGAATAATAAGGATAAGGCCATTGCCGGGCTTGAGGAGTATGACAGGCTTTTAGCACTTTTGCGCACCAACTCTCAGACACAGGCTGCTATACTTTTGGATATCCCGGAAGAGAAGGTCCCTCTTGTGATGATCAGTGCCATGATCCTGAAAAGGGCTGCCCTATTATTCGGGGCAGAAATGATCTGGGCACCGGGGGTGAGACTTTGTGAAGGTATTGCCTATGAATATGCAGAGAAGAATAAGCTGCTTACCGGTGAGCATGATTTTGAAAAGGATATCATCGCTTGTGCCATGAATATCAGCAAGCGTTATATGGGAAGCCGCAGGCGGGCGGAGACGCTGGAGAAGATTACTCTTACCATTTTTGACAGTATGAAGAAAATTCATGGTCTGGGAAAGAGGGAGAGGCTGTTTCTTCGGATGGCAGCCATTCTTCATGACTGTGGGAAGTATATCAGTATGGTCAATATGGGGGATGCTTCCTACAATATCATCATGTCTACGGAGATTATCGGTCTGTCCCACAAGGAACGAGAGATCGTGGCCAATGTGGTGAGGTTTAATCACAGTAATTTCTTGTATTACGGACAGCTGGTGGGAGCCGGATTTCATTTGGATAAGGAAGCCTATCTGCTGGTGGCTAAACTGACAGCCATCCTTCGGAGCGCCAACTCTCTGGATCGCAGTCATAAGCAGAAATTAAAGGGTGTGAAGGCACAACTGAAGGAAAATCAGTTGATCCTGACAGTTG
>JAFYSG010000071.1 GCA_017559435.1 Lachnospiraceae bacterium | reverse complement strand
CGGGGCAGGGGTAGCGCCATATGCAAGGGCTTTTTGACATTTGCAAGGCTGTTAGAGTTACTTAGAGATGATAAATGACAGAAATAGAAGTGTTAAAGCCCAAAACCACAACAGACCTCGGAGCGCAAAGCGCGACGAGTTTTGTGGTTGTGGGCTTTGCCCTTAACTTCTATTTCTGCCATTTATCATCTCTTAGTAACTCTTACTGCGTTGCAACTGCAAAAATCCCTTGCATATGGTGCTGCCCCTGCCCCGGGGAACGGATTACCGGTGGCGTGGCTGCCCCCCTCCCAAGGGTCAGGCGCCTTTCACCACAAGCAACTTCTGCCCCACCTTCAATTCATCACTATCCAACCGGTTAATGCTTCTCAAGGTATCCACCGGCACATAGTATCTGCGCCCGATATTCCACAGGTTATCCCCCGGTCTTACCACGTAAATAGCCATACCCGGCAGGCTGCCAAGAACTGCCGTATCCAGATCCCTTACCTGCACATCCTGCAATATATTCATAGGCATATTGCGGAACACGATGGTATTAAAGCCAAGCACTGCCTTCACGTCCATCTCTTCCCCGTCCAGCATAGTCACCTGTAGCTGCTCCACATCCCCGCGGACCATGCCCATATCTTCCGGTTTCATATCAGGCACTTCCAGTTTATACTGGTAGGGAATCTGAGTCTGGAAACCGCCGTAAGGTGCCTCGTCGTTACCGGTAATGTACATCACCTGAAGCTGCAGGCTTCCTGTCACAAGAATGCCTCCCTCCACTGCTTCCTGATCTTCTATCATGACTCTTCCTTCACTGTGAAGCAGCTGCAGAATCCCATGACCGCTCCTTGCTCTCACCCGGTCAGTCACTCTGGTCTTGCCATTTACTCTTGACAGAAGTCTTCGCATGGTGCAGGGTCTGGCAGCAGCCTCCACATCTTTGGTCACGCCGTAGATATCCGTGATCATTTCTACGTTTTCTTCTTCATACAGCTTCATGGCGATATCCAGTACCAGATCCACACCGATATTGCGCTCTTCTCCGTCAAAATCAGGCTTTACTGTCAGCATCTGCTGTCCATGCTCCTGGGGACTGATCGCAAAACGAATATCCGGAATCATCCCCTCCTGACAGCCATGGCACTCCAGACTGCCCGCCACTGGTATGGTCTGCTCAAAGGTTCTGATGGGATGATCCTCCCCTTCTCCCTCATATAACAGGAAGATGCGTACATCTCCGGAAAGGCTGATTTTGCCTTCCATTACCCGAAAATCCATATCTCCCAGATTCACACTGCTCCAGAGAATTTGAAAAATATTGGGATAGTTGGACGGTAGGCTAAGCTCCTCTTTTACCCGGAAAATATCGTTCTTACTGATCACTACCTGCGCCATAGGAAAAGTTGCCCTGCGATACTCTACTGCCTCATCTCCATAGATACCGATGGGCACTTCTTCATCATACAATTCATCCACCCAGCCGTTTAACGTCACCACAGACTGAATATTGAGTTTACGGGAATTGATGACATTGATGCTCAGATCCTCAATTTTACCCTCCACCATCACATCGTCGCCGCCGGCCACACCCTGCATGTTGATCCGTTCCTCAAAAGGAATCTTCCCTTCCAGACTGACCAGGCCGCTGCCGCCCTCTTTCGTATGATAGAGAACATGGAAAAGTAACCGTCCCCGCACATTTACATGATCCGTGCCCGGCTTAATCTCATCTATGACAACCGTTCCTTTTTCAAAGTTCAAGGAACTGATATCCGGTTTCTGATCAGGCACATTCAAATCATCCTCCAGCGTCATCTGACTGACTGCCTGGCTTCGGATACGGTCCATATGTATGTTCTTTTTTAATAAATCCATAAAAATATCCCTCCAATCCTGCTTATGATAATATATGAAGCAGGTTGGAGGGTTATACCTCTTTTTTATCTCACAGCGCCAATCAACTCACGAATATCTTCCACATGATATTTCTTCATATAAGCCTCGATGCCTTCTACCACTTCCACCGTAGTATAAGGGTTCACGAAATTCATGGCACCGATGCTGACAGCGCTGGCACCAGCCAGCAAAAATTCAATGGCATCCTCTGCATTGGCAATACCTCCCATACCGATAATGGGTATCTTCACAGCCTGGGCCACCTGGTAAACCATGCGTACCGCCACCGGCTTAATGGCAGGACCGCTCATGCCGCCGGTCTTGTTGGCAATGGCAAAGGTTCTTTTGTGAATATCGATCTTCATGCCGGTGATGGTGTTGATCAAAGACAGGGCATCAGCACCTGCTGCCTCTGCCGCTTTCGCCATCTCGGTGATATCCGTCACGTTAGGGCTTAATTTCATAATGATGGGCTGCTTTGCATGTTTTTTCAGTTCAGCAGTAATATTGTAAAGAGCGTCTGCCTTCTGACCGAAAGCAATGGCTCCTTCCTTTACATTAGGGCAAGATACGTTGATCTCCAGCATGGCTACTGCCGGTTCATCTCCCAGCTTTTCCACCACATCTACATAATCCTCCACTGTTTTTCCACAGACATTCACAATAATCTCGGTGTCATACTGCTTCAGGAAAGGAATGTCTCTTTGCATAAACACATCAATACCGGGATTCTGGAGACCGATGGCATTGAGCATACCACCGTACACCTCTGCCACACGGGGCGTGGGGTTACCCGGCCAGGGCACACTGGCCACACCTTTGGTCACTACAGCACCCAGACGATTTAAATCCACAAATTCCGAATACTCCATACCGGAGCCAAAGGTTCCGGAAGCGGTCATTACGGGATTTTTAAATTCTACACCTGCAATCGTTACTTTTGTATTCATCTTCTCATTCCCCCTTCTCTAAATATCCACTTCTGCAGCTTCAAACACCGGTCCGTCTGTACAGATCCTGGCGTTATGAACATGGGAATGATGATCTGCCTTCTTGGTCTTTACGACACAGCCAAGGCAGGCGCCCACACCACAGGCCATATGCTCTTCCAGAGAAATATAAGCGGTGATATCCTTTTCTTCCGCATACTGCTTGATGGCACGAAGCATGGGCATGGGACCGCAGGCAAAGATCACATCTGCCGAAATACCATTCTCTTCAATGGCATTCATTACATTACCTTTGGTTCCAAAACTGCCATCCTCAGTGGCCACATACACCGTACCGTACTGCTCCAGATCTTCTTTCAAAAACATCCGGCTGTCACGATAACCTACCACGATCTGAATCTCTTCTTTGGCAAGCCCCTCTTCACGAAGCTCCTTGGCAAGCTGTAAGATCGGGGGCACACCGATGCCTCCGCCCATGAGGAATACTTTCTTGCCTTTCCCTGCTGCCACCGGGAACCCATTGCCCAGAGTTCCCAACACTTCTACGCTCTCCCCTGCCTGATAGCCGGAGAATTCCGTGGTACCCTGACCGGCGATACGGTACACGATACGCAGTGCTTTCTTGTCTCCTGCCACCTCACAGATACTGATGGGTCTGGGAAGCAGTGTGCTCTTATTCTTGGGATAAACACAGATAAACTGACCGGGCAATGCCTGTTCTGCCAGATCAGTGGCAATCCACATATCATAAATTGCCGGTGCAATCTCCTTCTGTGAGATTACAGTTGCTGTTACTTTCTGTTTCATTGTAATCTATTCCTTTCTTACGTATATGGTTTCCTTATTGTCTCACATAAACAACTTTACCGGCACACACTGTCATCTGCACAGCGCCCTTCAGCTTCCAACCGGTAAAGGGGGTGTTGGAAGATTTGGAGATACTTTCCCCCACCTCTTCTTCCACATTTCTGTCAATCAAAATCAGATCTGCCGGACCACCCTCGCCAAGATATCCTGCATCCAGGTGATACATCGCTGCAGGGTTGTAGCTCATTTTGGCAAGAAGCTGCTGCATGGTCAGATGCCCTGCTTCCACCAGCTGCGTGATTCCCAGAGAAAGTGCAGTCTCCAGTCCCAAGATTCCGCTGGGTGCCTCTGTGATGGGTTTGGCCTTTTCTTCCGGCGCATGAGGGGCATGGTCCGTAGCAATCAAGTCAATGGTTCCGTCCTTAAGTCCTTCGATAATGGCCAGCCTGTCCGACTCCTCTCGCAAAGGCGGATTCATCTTGGCAAGGGTTCCATACTTGATCACTGCGTCTTCTGTCAAAGTAAAGTGGTGTGGCGTGGCCTCTGCATGAATATGACTTCCCTTTTTCTTTGCCTGCCGCACCAGCTCTACTGCCTCTTTGGTGCTGATATGCTGAATGTTGATGCAAGCTCCAGTTTCCAACGCAATCTGTAAGTCACGCTCCACCAAAGTAATTTCCGCTTCTCTGGGGGAACCGCCTATACAAAAGAATTCACTGGCTTTGCCTCGGTTGATTCCGTTGTTGGTGATGAGCTTGGGATCTTCCTCATGAAAACTGATAGGCATGTCCAATGCGGCTACTGCCTCCATAGCACGGCGTACCATACCTTCATCCATAATGGGAATCCCATCATCAGTAAAGCCTACTGCACCCTTGCCTGCCAAAGCTTGCAAAGGCGCAAGCTCAGTTCCTTTCATGCCCATGGTCACATTTGCACAGGTCTCCACATGAATCTCTGTGGTTCTGCCTTTTTCCAGAATATATTCTAAAGTCTCTTCATTGTCCACACAAGGCTTCGTATTGGCCATAAGGACCACCGTGGTAAAACCACCCTTGGCAGCCACTTTGGCTCCTGACAAAATATTCTCCTTATAGGTAAAGCCCGGATCCCTGAAATGCACATGCACATCCACCAGACCGGGAGCCACCAGCAGGCCGGAGGCATCTAACCTTTGACATGACTTAAGGCTAGCTTCATCCAGCTCCTCCCGCAGGTGCTTCCCGATTCTGACAATTCGCTCTCCCTCTGTGAGGATATCATAATTTCCTTCAAGACCCGATTTGGGGTCTATCATATATCCATTCTCAATGAGCAACATTCTATGCCCTCCTAATTTTCTTCTTTTGCTCATTTTACCATATTTTCTCCGAAATGAAAACCTATTAAAATGTAAATTTCTGCCCTAGTGACGTTCAGCCGCGCCCCATTCGCAAAACCGCCCCTTCGGGGCTTTTCG
>JAFYSG010000070.1 GCA_017559435.1 Lachnospiraceae bacterium | reverse complement strand
GTACTGGACAGTTTTGGAATCGGTGGTATGGAAGATGCGCCTTTGTATGGTGATGTGGATGTGAACACACTGCGAAGCGTTTCTTCCAGCCCTTATTTTAAAATGGATCATATGGCAGAGTTAGGACTTTTTCATATCGATGGTGTGACTGTGGGAGAGAAAGTTGCGCATCCAAAGGCGGCTTTTGCCCGTATGGCAGAGCGTTCCAAGGGTAAGGATACCACTATCGGTCACTGGGAGATCGCAGGCATCTATTCTCCCAAGCCGCTTCCCACGTACCCGGAAGGGTTTCCGGAGGAAGTGATCGAAGAGTTTCAGAAGAGAACCGGGCGAGGTGTGCTGTGTAATAAGCCTTATTCCGGGACAGAGGTGATCAAGGATTATGGGGAGCAGCATGTGGCCAGTGGAGACTTGATCGTGTATACCTCTGCAGACAGTGTGTTCCAGATTGCCGCCCATGAAGAGGTTGTCCCGGTGGAAATACTTTATGAATATTGCGAAAATGCAAGGAAGATGCTTCAAGGCAAGCATGGTGTCGGCAGAGTGATCGCCCGTCCTTTTATTGGGGAGAAGGGCAATTACACCAGAACCACCAGGCGTCATGATTACTCTTTAGAGCCACCTTCCGTGACCATGCTGGATCAGCTTAAGAGTGCCGGTAAGGATGTGATCGCAGTGGGCAAGATCAAGGATATTTTTGTGGGCAAAGGTATCACAGAGTCAACCTATACTTCCGGCAACGCAGATGGTATCGAGAAGACACTTGAGTATCTTGAACGGGATTTTGAAGGGTTGTGCTTTGTCAATCTGGTGGATTATGATTCCCTTTATGGGTACCGCAATGACATTGACGGCTATGCGAAAGCGCTGGCCTACTTTGATGAGAAGCTGCCGCTTATCCTTGAGAAGCTTAAGCCCGACGACATTCTCATGATCACTGCGGATCATGGCTGTGATCCCGGCTATACTGCGACCACAGATCACACCAGAGAATACACACCATTTTTAATGTATGGTGACAAAATCACGCCAAAAAACCTGGGAACGCGAAAAACATTTGCAGATATAGGGGCAACTGTGTTACAATATTTTGCGATCGAGCCACAGTTTGAGGCAGAGGGCATGCTGCCCGCAGAATGATTACGAAATCGGAGGAAATAAAAGTGTCTGATTATACACAAGAGATTAAGAGACGCAGAACATTTGCGATCATATCCCACCCGGACGCGGGTAAAACTACTTTGACAGAGAAGTTTCTGCTGTATGGAGGAGCTATCAATCTGGCCGGAAGCGTAAAGGGTAAGGCTACTGCACGCCATGCGGTATCTGACTGGATGGAGATCGAGAAGGAGAGAGGTATTTCCGTCACCTCTTCCGTATTGCAGTTTGAATATGACGGTTATTGCATCAATATACTGGATACTCCGGGACATCAGGATTTCTCGGAGGATACTTATCGTACCCTGATGGCGGCAGATTCCGCAGTCATGGTCATTGATGCTTCTAAGGGCGTAGAGGCACAGACCAGAAAGTTGTTTAAGGTCTGTGTCATGCGTAAGATCCCTATTTTTACTTTTATTAATAAATTGGATCGTGATGCCAACGATACCTTTGATCTGTTAGATGAGATCGAGAAGGAACTGGGTATCGCTACTTGTCCTGTGAACTGGCCCATCGGTTCCGGTAAGAGCTTTAAGGGTGTCTATGACAGGAATAAAAAGTGCGTGGTTACGTTCTCAGATACGGAGAAGGGTACCAAGGAAGGCCACAGTGAGGAAATCCCTGTAGAGAATGAGGCTCATTTAAGAGAAATGCTGGGGGATGAGGCGGCGGACAAGCTGCTTGAGGAAGTGGAGCTTTTGGACGGGGCCAGTGCAGAATTTGACCTGGAAGAGGTGCGTAAGGGGGAGCTTACGCCGGTATTCTTCGGTTCTGCCCTGACCAATTTTGGCGTGGAGATATTCTTGAAGCATTTCCTGGAGATGGCTACCACACCCCTTCCCAGAAAAGCGGACATCGGTCCGGTAGATCCTATGGAGAAAGAGTTCAGTGCTTTTGTATTTAAGATTCAGGCTAATATGAACAAGGCCCATCGTGACAGAATCGCTTTTATGAGAATCTGCTCCGGTAAGTTTGATGCCAGTATGGAAGTGCGCCATGTGCAGGGGGGCAAGGTAATGAGACTGTCACAGCCACAACAGATCATGGCGGATGAAAGGAAGATTCTGAGTGAAGCATATGCCGGTGATATCATCGGTGTGTTTGATCCCGGTATCTTCTCTATCGGCGATACCATCTGTATGCCCAAAGAGAAGTTTTGCTATGAAGGAATTCCTACCTTTGCACCGGAGCATTTTGCAAGAGTGCGCCAGGTGGATACCATGAAGAGAAAGCAGTTTGTAAAGGGGATTGAGCAGATCGCCCAGGAAGGTGCCATACAGATATTCCAGGAGTTCAATACCGGGTTGGAGGAGATCATCGTGGGTGTTGTTGGCGTGCTGCAGTTTGATGTGTTGAAGTATCGTCTGGAGAATGAGTATAATGTGGAGATCAGGTTGGAGAATCTGCCTTATGAACATATTCGATGGATCGAGAATAAAGAAGAGGTCAATATTGAGAAACTGGTGGGGACCTCAGATATGAAGAAAGTGAAGGATATGAAAGGGAATCCTTTGCTCTTGTTTGTCAACTCCTGGAGTGTGGGGATGACCTTGGATAGGAACAAGGGGTTGGTGCTTTCAGAATTCAGTAGGAACTAGGCGAGGGGGACGCCGCAGAGTGCCGCAGGCACCCAGGGCAGGAGGGCGTATTTTTCTCCTGTTATCCTGGGCGTTCCGGGAAGCCCCCAAAATGCGGTTCACATCGCCCGTAAGCGGGGGCGATGCGAACCAGGGGTCTTCCCTCCACAGGATAGAAGGAGAAAAATACGCCCTCCTGCCCTGGGTGCCTGCGGCACCTGCGGCTGAATCCCGGCTGGTTTTTGAATTCAGGAAAGAAGCGCTTGTTTGGATGTATAAGATGTGAGGAAGGATGGGGTGTATGTGAAGAGGGGTTGGATTGGAATAGGTTTGATTTTGGGTGTGAGTTTGTGGGTGACGGGGTGTGAATTCACTTATGGGTATGGGTATGAAGTCACGGAGAGGGAAAACACGGATTGGGCTGAAGAGGGGGATGGTTCCAGGGTATTGTTGTTGGAAGAGTTGGCTGAGAATGCGGGTGGTGCGGAAGCGAGCACGGAAGATAATGTTGATAGGAGTGTTGGTGAGGGAAGTGTAGAGGTTGATGAGGGGGATGTGTGTTGTGAGGGGGCTTGGCATTTTGCTTTTGAGGGGTTGACGGAAGCGGAGCGAGGGTGGTATTTGGATATGAGTGGGACGCTTCGGGGGATGTTGGACCATCAGGAGTTAGAGGCGGAAGGGATTAATGGGGGGCTTGAGGAAGGGGATATTGATAGGATCTTTCAGTGTGTGATGGGGGATCATCCGGAGTTTTTTTATGTGGAAGGGTATACTTATACCAGGTTTACCAGAGGGGATGAGACGGTTAAGTTGGAATTTTCGGGGACGTATTCGGTAAGTGAGGAGGAAGCTCGGAGGCGTTCTTTGGTGATAGATGGGGAGGCAGAGGAGATTCTTTCAGGGATTTCGATGGGGGCTTCGGATTATGAGAAGGTGAAGTATGTGTATGAGACGGTGATAAGGAATACGGAGTATGATATGAATGCGCCGGATAATCAGAATATGTATTCGGTGTTTGCGGGGCATTTTTCGGTGTGTCAGGGGTATGCTAAGGCGGTGCAGTATCTGTTGAATCGGTTGGGGGTGGAATGTACCATGGTGACGGGGACAGTGGATACGGGAGAGGGGCATGCCTGGAATCTGGTGAAGGTGGATGGAGAGTATTATTTTGTGGATGCCACCTGGGGGGACGCGTCTTATGTGCAGGATGAGAATTTTGGGAGTGGTATTTTGGAGTTCCCGGAGATTAATTATGATTATTTGTGTTTGAATACCGAACAGCTTCTTCAGACCCATTTGCTTGGGAATGTGGTGGATGTGCCGGAGTGTACAGCGCTTGAAAATAATTATTATGTCAGAGAAGGGGTTTATTTTACGGAAGTGAATGTAGAACAGTTGGTGGAATGTTTTGATAGGGCAATGGAAAGCGGTAAGGGGGATGTGGCGCTGAAATGTGCTGACACTGCGGTGTACGAGGAAATGTATGACAGGCTGGTTGTGAAGCAGGGGATTTTTGATTATATGGACTGCCAAGAAGGCAGTATTGCTTATACGCAGAACGAAAAACAATTGTCTATGACTTTTTGGGTCACAAATGGGTGACAAATGAATAGAAAAATGTTATAATAAAAAATAAGATAAGCCATAGGAGGAAAATAACATGGAGAAAGAATTTGAAAGAAATACTGTTGTGCTGCAGGAGGATGGCGGTATTGGTGCCGTGCAGATCGCAGATGATGTAGTAGCAGTAATCGCCTCTCTGGCAGTGGTTGAAGTGGAAGGCGTGTATCTGGCCGGTAATATGACCAATGATCTGATGGGCAAGGTAGGCAAGAGGGGCGTCAGAGGCGTGAAGGTAGATGTGCTTGAGGGCAATGTAACTGTGGATATGGTGGTTAATATTGAATTTGGCCGTAATATTCCGGCAGTTTGCCAGAAGGCGCAGGGTAAGGTGAAGGCGGCGATTGAGAATATGACCGGTCTTACCTGCTCAGATGTGAACATCCGCATAGCAGGTGTAAATACGAAAAAGGATAAATAGGGACATTGATTATGGGAAGAAGAGAGCAGAGAGAACAGATTTTTAAGCTGCTTTTCCGTCAGGAATTTCATTCCTTACAGGAAATGGATCAGCAGGTAAGATTATTCTTCGAGGACGAAGAGGTATCGGGAATCTCTGAGAAAGATATGAACTACATTATAGAGAAGTATCAGAAGATACGTGAGCTTGTACCTGAGCTTGATCAGTATTTGGACGAGAAGGTGGAAGGCTGGAATACTGCCCGTATGGGTAAGGTGGAGCTGACCGTCTTACGTCTTGCTGTGTATGAGATGCTTCATGATGAAGATGTGCCGGAGGGCGTTGCCATCAATGAGGCAGTGGAGATCGCCAAGACCTATGGACAGGAAGGTTCCGGTGCTTTTGTAAATGCAGTTTTGGCTAAATTTGTAAAGCAGGGTGATCAAAATTCGTAACGTATATACTGTCTCACAGGTAAATGCTTACATTAAGAATATGTTCACGCAGGATTATATGCTGCAGGCTGTCCTCGTCAAGGGCGAGGTCAGCAACTGTAAGTATCATTCCTCTGGACATATTTATTTTACGTTGAAAGATTCCAAGACAACAATGAACTGCGTTATGTTCGCAGGGAACCGTGCAGGGCTTACATTTCGGCTGGCAGAAGGCCAGCAGGTCATAGCAGGCGGTACTATTGACGTGTATGAGCGGGATGGGAAGTATCAGCTCTATGCCAGGCAGATTGCACTGGATGGTGCGGGACTTTACTATGAACGATTCGAGCAGCTTAAGAAGGAATTGGAAGAGCTGGGGATGTTTGCACAGGAATATAAGCAGCCCATTCCCAGATATATTCATACTTTGGGTGTAGTGACTGCAGATACAGGGGCAGCTGTCAGGGATATTATCCAGATCACCAGACGGCGTAATCCTTATGTGCAGATTATTCTGTACCCTGCAACAGTGCAGGGAGAGCATGCGGCAGAGAGTATTGTAAACGGTATCCGTGCGTTGGAAGCACTTCAAGTGGATGTGATGATCGTGGGACGGGGAGGAGGCTCTATCGAAGACCTATGGGCGTTTAATGAGCGGATCGTGGCCCAGGCGGTGTTCGATTGTTCCATTCCCATCATCTCGGCGGTAGGGCATGAGACAGATACCACGATCATAGACTATGTAGCGGATCTGCGTGCTCCCACACCATCAGCGGCGGCAGAACTGGCAGTATATGATATTACACAGCTTTCAGATCTGCTGGAAGGTTATGAGAGTATTCTTAATAAGCTGATGATAAGGCAGATACAGGAGAGTCGTGACAAGGTATCTCATTACGAGATGCAGCTTCGATATTTAAGTCCGGTCAGCCGTATCCGGGAGAAGAAGATGTATACACTTAGCCTGGAGGAACGTCTGCAGGGGAGGATGCAACAAATTTTAAAAGAGAAGCGTCACAGGCTGGCACTATATATCCAGCAGATGAAGGGATTATCACCCTTAGAAAAGCTAAACAGCGGTTATGCGTATGTGGAAAATGAAAGAGGACAGAATGTCAGGTCTGTAAGCCTGACTGCGGTGGGGGATGAATTGACCATTCGGATGCGTGACGGTGCGGTGAGGACACAGGTTATTGATGTGTATCCGATAGAGTAGAAAGGAACTGTAAGCAATGAGCAAGGAAACATTAACTCTGGAAGAAAACTTTGCAAGACTGGAGCTGGAGATAGAGAAGCTGGAAGGGGAACATGTGACGTTAGAAGAGGCTTTTCAGGCATACAGTGCCGGTATGAAGCTTTTAAAGGAATGCAATGCCCAGATCGATAAAGTGGAGAAAAAGGTACTGAAGCTTAGTGCAGACGGATCCTTGGAGGAACTGTAATGGAAGACAATAGAGTCAAGGAAATGCTTAGGGAGAAAGTAGAGCAGATAGAAGCTGTGCTTAAAATTTATCTTCCCGCGGAAGAAGGATATCAGAAAAAAGTAATAGAGGCCATGAACTACAGCCTTATGGCAGGTGGTAAGCGCCTTAGGCCTATGCTGATGCAGGAGACCTATAAGCTGTTTGGAGGAAGTGGTCAGGTGATCCGTCCTTTTATGGCTGCCATAGAGATGATTCATACTTATTCTCTGGTACATGATGATCTGCCGGCCATGGACGATGATGAATACCGCAGAGGCCGTAAAACCACTCATGTGGTTTACGGAGAGGCTTTTGGTATTCTGGCAGGTGACGGCCTTTTGAATTATGCTTTTGAGACGGCTTTAACAGCATTAGAGGATCCTGATGTGGATGCGGCACGTGTGGGGAAGGCCCTTTCCGTTCTGGCCCGTAAGGCCGGGATATACGGCATGATAGGAGGCCAGACAGCAGACATTGAGGCGGAGGATCAGGCTACACCCCTTACCGGTAAACAGCTTCTTTTTATTCATGAAAAAAAGACTGCAGCCCTGATTCAGGCAGCTATGATGGTGGGAGCTATTTTGGCAGGTGCATCAGAGGAAGCAGTAAGTAAAATCGAAAAATGTGCTTATAATATTGGTATCGCATTTCAAATTCAGGACGATATCCTGGATGTCATCGGCGACAGTAAAGAGCTTGGTAAACCGGTGGGAAGCGATGAGAAAAATCATAAACAGACCTTTGTTACTTTAAATGGTTTGGAACAGTCCCGTAAGGAGGTAGCGCTCCTGTCAGAGGAAGCGGTGGCAATCTTGACGGAAGTTGAAGGAGAAAATACATTTTTGACACAACTGATTCTTACATTGATAGACCGTCGAAAGTAATGAATGAGGGAAAATACATGTTGCTGGAAAAAATTGAGAAAGTAAATGACATCAAGCAAATAGAAAAAAAGGATTGGGAAGCCCTTGCAGGAGAGATCAGGCAGTTTCTGATCGAGAAGATCAGTGTGACAGGTGGACATCTGGGCTCTAATCTGGGAGCAGTGGAGCTTACCATGGCGCTTCATCTGGTTTTAAATCTGCCTCAGGATAAGATTATCTGGGATGTGGGACATCAGTCCTATACGCACAAGATTTTGACAGGGCGCAAAGAAGGGTTTGATCATTTGCGCCAATATCACGGAATGAGTGGCTTTCCAAAGAGGAAGGAAAGTAATTGTGATGCCTTTGATACGGGGCATAGTTCCACCTCTATTTCAGCAGGACTGGGATTAGTGAAAGCCAGAGATTTGCAGGGGGAGAATCAGACCATCGTCTCTGTGATCGGAGACGGCTCCCTGACCGGTGGTATGGCTTATGAGGCACTTAATAATGCAGCCAAGCTGGAGACCAATTTTATCGTTGTGTTAAATGATAACAATATGTCTATTTCTGAGAATGTGGGCGGTGTGTCCAAATATTTGAATAATATCAGAACTGCTGACACTTATCTTGGTCTGAAAGAGGGGATCTACAATGCACTTGTGGGCACCAAGAAGGGTGAAAATATCATTACCAGGATCCGCAGAGCCAAGAGCAGTTTTAAGCAGCTGGTCATTCCGGGGATGTTTTTTGAGGACATGGGGATCACTTACTTAGGACCTGTAGACGGTCATGATATACCGGGGCTTGTGAGAGTGATCCAGGAGGCCAAAAAGGTAAGAGGTCCTGTGATGGTTCATGTGATCACAGAAAAAGGGAAGGGGTATGCACCGGCAGAACGTCATCCTGCCAGATTCCATGGAACAGAGCCTTTTGAGATAGAGACAGGTATCCCATCCAAGCCCAGGACAGTGTCTAATTACACAGACATTTTTTCCACAGTGATGTGTAAGCTTGGACAGCGTGATGAGAAGGTGGTGGCGATCACTGCAGCCATGCCGGATGGCACCGGGTTGAAACGGTTCCGCAACAGATATCCGGACAGGTTCTTTGATGTGGGGATCGCTGAGCAGCATGCAGTTACTTTTGCGGCAGGGCTGGCAGCCGGTGGATTAAAGCCGGTTGTGGCAGTCTATTCATCATTCCTGCAGCGGGCCTATGACCAGATACTGCATGATGTGTGTATCCAGAATCTTCCGGTGGTATTTGCCATAGACAGGGCGGGACTGGTGGGAAGTGACGGTGAGACCCATCAGGGTATTTTTGATTTTACCTATCTGACGGGGATTCCCCATATGCATGTGCTTGCACCCAAGAATAAGTGGGAACTGTCTGATATGATGAAATTTGCCATTGATTTTGGTGCGCCTATTGCCATCAGATATCCCAGAGGGACAGCTTATGACGGTTTGAAGGATCACAGAGAACCTATCGAGCTTGGAAAGGCTGAATGGATCTATAGGGAGAAGGATATTGCCCTGTTTGCTGTGGGCAGTATGGTGAAAGAGGCCTTGAAGGCGCGTGAAATGTTAAAAGAAGCAGGCTTTCAGGTGAGTCTGGTCAATGCCAGATTTGTGAAACCCATAGATACACAGGCAGTGCTTGAGGCTTGCAAGGATCATGATTTGATCGTGACCATGGAAGAAAATGTATCTTGCGGAGGTTTCGGTGAGAAGGTATTGGAATGTATGAAAGCAGGTGGCTGCAACAATCAATTTCTGAATATTTCCATACCGGATGAATATGTGGAACATGGCAATGTAGAGCTTCTTAAGAAAGAAATCGGTATTGATGCAGATAGCGTGGTACAGAAGATTCTGGCTGTTACGAAGAGTCTGAAGAAAGAGGAAGTATGAAAGAACGTTTGGATGTGATCCTGGTAGAGCAGGGCTATGCCCCTTCCAGGGAGAAGGCGAAGGCCATCATTATGTCCGGCAATGTGTATGTCAATGGACAGAAGGAAGATAAAGCCGGAAGCTGCTTTGATGTGAGCAAGATGCAGCTGGAGGTGCGGGGAAGTTCTCTGAAATATGTGAGCCGTGGAGGCCTGAAACTTGAGAAAGCCATGGACAGCTGGCAGATTGGCTTAGAAGGTGCGGTATGTATGGATATCGGTGCTTCCACCGGCGGATTTACAGACTGTATGCTGCAGAATGGTGCAGCCAAAGTGTATTCGGTAGATGTGGGGCACGGTCAACTGGCTTGGAAGCTTCGTAATGATGAGCGGGTGGTCTGTATGGAGAAGACCAATTTCCGTTATCTGACAAGAGAAGACATTCAGGATGACCTTGACTTTGCCAGTGTGGATGTGTCTTTTATCTCTTTGACCAAGATATTGATCCCGGCCAGAAATTTGTTGAAGGATCAGGGGGAAATGGTGTGTCTGATCAAGCCGCAGTTTGAGGCGGGAAGAGAAAAGGTAGGAAAGAAGGGCGTAGTCAGGGAACGGTCTGTCCATGAAGAGGTGGTGCATAAGATCATTGATTTTGCACACAGTATTGGTTTTGATGTTCTTGATCTGGAATATTCCCCTATAAAGGGACCGGAAGGAAATATTGAGTATCTGTTGCATATTCGCAAAAACAGCTTGCGTGTTGCTTTGGTGGCAGAGTGGACAGAGACAAAAGCAGAACAGAATCTGGAGCAATTGACACTTGAAAGAAGCGGTGAGTCTTTTCATACGAACTGGGACAAGCTTATCAGTAATATGGTAGATAGGGCTCATGGTACACTGGATAAGCCGGAAACGGCAGAAAAATAAATTTTCACGAAAAATGAGGCAAGCGATGGAACATTTTGTGATATATACAAATCTGCATAAAGATAACAACATGGCTGTGACCAACCGCATCAGGGAGTATCTGGAGGGACATGGAAAATATTGTGTTGTTCGTGTGAAGGAAATGCGTGAAAAACCGGATGATTTTGTGTTGCCGGAGGAAACAGACTGCATGATTGTACTTGGCGGTGATGGTACCATGCTTCAGGCTGCCTGGGATGTAAAAAAGCGTAATATCCCGTTGATCGGTGTGAATATGGGAACCTTGGGTTATATGACAGAAATTGAGTTGTCATGTCTGGAGGAGTCTCTGGATCGCCTGATGGAGGGGCACTTTAGTATAGAAAACCGCATGATGTTGCATGGCAGTGTGTTGTGTGGTGATCAGAAAATAGAGGACTGGGCGTTAAATGACATTGTCATATCCAGAAGCGGTTCCCTACAGATTATCAAGTTCAATATTTTTGTAAATGGACAGTTTTTAAATAATTATAATGCAGATGGTGTGATCATCACCACACCTACCGGTTCCACAGGATACAACCTGTCTGCCGGTGGGCCTATCGTAGAGCCGAAGGCGAAACTGATCATAATCACTCCCATTTGTCCTCATGCCTTGAATCAGAGAAGCATTATCTTATCACCGGAGGATGTGATAGAGATCGAGATTCCGGAGGGAAGAGAAGGGCACGATCAGCTGGTAGAAGTGAATTTTGACGGCAGTCACGTGATACCTGTAAAGACCGGGGATCGTATCAGAATAATGCGATCTGTAAAGACCACTGATTTCATCTTGATGAATCAAGTGAGTTTTCTGGAAGTGTTACATAAAAAAATGAGTGAAAGCTAATGTGGAATGAATCATCAATCCATATGGCAGGAAGGCCGGAGTGTATGAAAAAAATCAGGCATAAGAAAATCATAGAGATTATCGGGCAACGTGATGTAGAGACCCAGGAAGAGCTGGCTGCTTATCTGAGGGAGGCAGGTTTTGCTGTGACGCAGGCCACTGTTTCCAGAGATATCCGTGAGTTAAAGCTGTCCAAAGTGGCTGTAGGAAACGGCGGGCAAAAATATGCGTCATTAAAAGAGGCAGACAACAGGATCGGTGATAAATATGTGCGGGTACTGAGGGAAGGCTATCATTCCATGGAGATTGCCCAAAATATATTGGTCATGAAGACCGGTTCCGGTATGGCTATGGCGGTTGCAGCTGCCATTGATTCTCTGCAATTACCGGAAGTGGTTGGTTGTATCGCCGGAGATGATACGATCATGATCGCAGTGCGTACCGTAGAGGATACCAAGAAACTGATGGAGCGTATTCATAAGTTGAATGCATAGTAGGCGGTATGGGGAACTGCCAGCAGTGCCTTGGAGGGTACATAGGAGAGAAGATATGTTACAGAGTTTACATGTAAAGAATCTGGCGTTGATCGAAGAGACAGAGGTGGAATTTGACAGAGGGCTGAATATCCTGACCGGTGAGACCGGTGCCGGTAAGTCGGTATTGATCGGTTCCATAAACCTGGCATTGGGGGGCAAGTTTGACAGGGATATGCTGCGAAAAGGTGCAGATTCCTGTCTGGTTGAATTGGTTTTTTCTACAGAGGATTCCAAGGTTTCACACAAAATGCAAGAATTAAATATTCCGGAAGAAGAGGATGGAACGGTGATCATCAGTCGCCGGATGCAGCCCGGGCGCAGCGTCTGTAAGATTAATGGAGAGACCGTGACAGCCAGACAGATCAAAGAGCTTTCTGAGCTTTTGATTGACATTCATGGACAGCATGAGCATCAGTCTTTGCTTCAGAAAAAGAAACACATGGAGATACTGGACGATTATTGCGGTGAAACTTTCAAAGAATCTTTAGATAAGGTGGGTGTATTGTATCGACAATGTAAGCAGCTGAAGGTGCAGATAGAAGAGGAATCCATGGAAGAAGAAGCCAAGGCCAGAGAACAGGCTTTGGCTGAATTTGAATATCAGGAGATAGAAGGCGCCAGACTGGTACTCGGTGAGGATGAGGAACTGGAGCAACAGTACCGCCGTATGGTGAATAGTAAGAAGATTACGGAAAGTCTGGCGGAAAGCTATGAATTTACGGGTACAGACAGTCAGAACGGAGCCGGCAGTGCCTTAAGCAGAGCCCTTCGTGCACTTCGCAGTGTAACCATGTATGATGAGGCATTGGTGCAGTTAGAAGAACAGTTGAACGAAATTGATAATCTGTTGGCAGATTATAACCATGATGTGGCAGAATACTTAATTGAAATGGAGTTTGACGAGGAAGATTTTGCTATAATTGAGGAGCGACTTAATACCATCAATCATTTGAAAGGAAAGTACGGCAAAACCATAGAAGACGTGCTGGCATATGGTCAAGAACGCAAAGAAAGGCTGGAAAAGCTGGCAGATTATGATGCCTACATGGAATCCCTCAAGGGTGAACTGAAGCAAAAGGAAGTTCTTCTTGCATCCGCTTGCGAGGAAGTGTCCCTGATCCGCAGGCGCAGCGCCACAGAACTGACCATACGTCTTAAGGAAGCACTGGTCAATCTGAATTTTTTAACTGTAGAATTTGACATTGCTGTTCGTCCCCAGCAGACGATAACCGCTTTGGGATATGATGATGTGGAATTTCTGATATCCACTAACCCGGGAGAACCACTGAAGCCTCTGGCGCAGGTATCCAGCGGAGGTGAACTTTCCAGAGTGATGCTGGCCATCAAGACCGTGTTGGCAGGTAGGGATTCCATCGATACCTTGATCTTTGATGAGATTGATACCGGTATCAGTGGGCGTACTGCCTGGAAAGTATCAGAACAGCTGGATGTGGCTGCAAGAGAGCATCAGGTAATCTGTATCACGCATTTACCCCAGATCGCGGCCATGGCAGATGTGCATTTTGTAATCGAGAAGAGCAGTAGGGACGAGAATACCTTGACAGATATTTGTAAAACGGATGAAGAAGAGAGCCTGAAGGAGCTGGCAAGGCTTCTTGGCAGTGATACTTTGACAGAAGCAGCACTTACCAATGCCAGAGAGATGAAAGCTCAGGCTACAGGGCATAAGAGACGGAGGCGTTTTTCATGAAAAGAAGAAATAAGAAATATCTAGGTTTGCTTCTGGCGTCAATCATGCTGGTGTTGCAGACCGCCTGCAGCATAGTGATTCTGGAAGAACCATCATATTACGAGAGTAAGCAGGAACCTGATAAGAGAGTGGAAGTGCAGTCTGATCTGCCGATTGAAGGCAACAGTTATTATGACTTGGAGAATGTGGTGCTGTACTTGTATCTCTATGAGGAGCTGCCGGATAATTATATGACCAAGACAGAAGCAAGAGAGCTTGGCTGGGAGGGCGGTTCCGTAGAAAAATATAAAGAAGGTGCTGCCATCGGCGGTGACACCTTCGGTAATCGTGAGGGGCTGTTACCCAAGGAGAAGGGCAGAACTTACACAGAATGTGATATCGATACTGATGGAGAG
>JAFYSG010000069.1 GCA_017559435.1 Lachnospiraceae bacterium | reverse complement strand
GTTTGAGCGCGAAGCGCGAGTTTTGTGTTTTGGCTCTCTGCCCTTAACTTCCATTTCCGCCGTCAGTCAATTCTTAGTAACTCTTATTGCCTTACAACTGCAAACTATTTATACCATGCACTGCAGTTACCTGTTACAGAGATTAGTTCGCCGGCGATGCCGGCCTCCATTTGGGATTCATCTACCTGACTACGAGAGTTGTCTGTCGGCAGTCGGATACGTAACTCCCTCCGGCAGAGGATCCCATGCATTCAATCCGAGCTCCTGTTTAAACTTCGCCTGTTCCATAGTAAGTTTCGGCAAATCTTCTTCCAGATACTCAAGCAGTTCATCCACGCCCTGCCTGGTTTTATTATCAATCATAAATATACGCTCACAGCCTGCATTAATCATCCACTGTCTGACCATGGGAATGTTGGCATAAGGAGAATCAATCTTGGTAATCACACCGATCAGCGGCCGCAATATAAAAGAACGTAGACTGGCACTGAACAGATTAAAGGGCTCATCCGCCGCCTGAACGATCGCTACCACGTCAGCCTCAAAAGAAAAGCATGCAAGACCCACGCTAAAACGCTTAGACTCTGCATACTCTCCAGGAGAATCTATGGTGTTATCCTCTGTGGTAGTATATTGTGTCTTTGTATAATGAAGCTCCTCACCTTTCAAGGCCTGAGTAAGGGACGTCTTACCCGCTTCACTTCTTCCCATCAAAAATAGCTTTTTCATCTCTCACTTTATACTCCGTTTTAACTTTTGTGAACCTCACAAACCGCAAATCCCAGTTCCTCGTCAAAAAATCTGACAACAGCCTCCACCGCTGTCTGTACATCAGATAACCTTCCGGACAGGATCAGGGAACCACAGAAGCGATCCATAAAACATATCTGCACATTGGCACTCTTCACCGCAATATCAGCCGCCACCACAACCGATTCCCAAGGGGTAAAACGGATCAACCCAATAGCTTCCCCAGTATGATCCTCTCCCTCATGCACACCGATATGCAGCGCCAGATTCTGATACACACTTTTATCGGAAGGACTGATGACATGGGCAAGACACACTTCCTTCCCCGGCACACGCACCCGTGTCATACGAAGCTTCTTTCCTTTCAGATTCTCATAATCATTATGAAAAATTCTCTCTAAAAGCTGCTCCCTTGTTATCTGCATATATGTACATCCTACCTCTTAGTAATCTTACAAACCACATACTCCAGCGAATCCCTAAAATACTCCACAATCTCAGTCATAGCAGACATTACATCCGAAATCTCACCTGTGATGATCAATGTGCCGGTAAATCGATCTGCAAATCCAAGATAAATATTACCGCTTTTCACTGCAATGTCAGATGCAATGACCGCAGACTCCGGCGGTGTCATATTCATAATTCCAATGGCTGAAGAGCCGTAATCCACCTGCGGATTCAGTCCCAGCTTCTGATATATGATAGGATCCGGGCCGCCCATTACATGGGCAAAGGTGATCTCCTTACCGGCCACCGTCTCCTGTACGATCCTGATTTGTTCTCCATGTTCATTTGTCATCTTCCTGTTCCTCACTTTCCAAAGATCATGAACCACTTATAATCATACTCTTAAGAGATTGGGTTGTCAAGTAAAAAAGACAGACAACGAAACATCACTGCTTCTTTGCCTGTCTAATTAATGCATTATTTAATTTCTACGATAACTGCACATTATTATCTCTGCACACGTCCTGAAGCATCTCCGCCAGCCAGTGTCTCAACTTCTTTCCTGGATACCAAGTTAAAGTCACCGGGGATAGTATGCTTCAATGCAGAAGCAGCTACACCATATTCCAGAGCAGCCTTAAAGTCCTTACCATCCAACATGCCACAGATCACGCCTGCTGCGAAGGAGTCGCCGCCGCCTACGCGGTCAACGATCGGATGCACATGGTACTCTTTGGAGTGATAGAACTCCTTGGTGTCTCTGCTGTAGATGCAGGCAGACCAGCCGTTGTCAGATGCGGAGCGGCTTACACGCAGGGAGGATACGCAGTATTCGAAGTTAAACTTGTCAACCATCTGCTCGAAGATGGACTTGTAACCTGCAAGCTCAAGCTCACCGCTGGTTACATCGGTCTCACCGGGCTTGAATCCCAGAACCAGTTCTGCATCTTCTTCGTTACCGATACATACGTCAACGTATTTCATCAGGTTTGTCATAACTCTCTGTGCCTTCTCGGAAGACCACAGTTTCTTACGGAAGTTTAAGTCTACAGAAACCTTTACACCATGCTTCTTCGCTGCGATCAGAGCCTTCTCGGTCAGCTCAGCTGCTGCATCGGATACAGCGGGAGTGATGCCGGTGAAGTGGAACCAGTCAGCGCCTGCGAAGATAGCGTCGAAGTCGAAATCAGCCTCGGTTGCTGTGGAGATAGAGGAATGTGCTCTATCGTACACAACCTTGGAAGGTCTCATGGCAGAACCGGACTCTAAGAAGTAGATACCCAGTCTCTCACCGCATTTTGCGATGTGCTTGGTTCCTACATTGTACTTTCTCAGAGCTGCTACTGCACACTCACCGATCTCGTTGTTTGGTACTGCTGTTACGAATTCTGCATCGTGGCCATAGTTAGCCAAAGATACTGCCACGTTAGCTTCGCCGCCGCCGTAGCATACATCGAATTCATCAGCCTGAATAAATTTCTCAAAATTAGGGGTGGACAATCTAAGCATGATCTCACCCATGGTAATTACTTTTGCCATTGGTCTTATTCCTTTCTACGTCAAGAGTACCTTGACTTTTGTATATTTGGGTAAAGTTCCACATGCACTAAGCAGCAGAACAATTACTTCTGTACAAGATGAACAGCGAATCCGCCGATCTCTTCCTTCAGATAAATCGCCTTCAGAACGCCCTTAGCATCTCTCTTGGCAGACTCTTCGTCGAACTCTACACCCAGAACATTCTCCAGGTAGTTGATGGCTCTCTCGATGTAGTTGGTTCTGATCGCAATGTGACCGTTCTTACCAAGGTAAGGAGTCTTCATTACTTCTAATGCAGTTCCTGCAAAGATAGAGCTGTTGCCAACCTTAGCCGGCATACCGAAGATAAATGCGAAACGGTTCGCAGCCTTCATAGCTTCTTCTTCATTTTCTGCATTCACACCTACGTGAGCCAGTTCAAAGCCCAGCATGGTCTGTACTGCTTCTCTTGTGAGTTGTTCGATCTTATCCCACTCACCTGCATTAATCAGGTCACCGGGTACCATCCAGGAACCGCCACATGCGATGATCTTGTCAAAATCAAGATAAGTGGTCAGGTTCTTAGCGCTGATTCCGCCGGTAGGCATGAACTTCATATTCACATAAGGAGCTGCCATAGCCTTGATCTTAGCCAATCCGCCGGACTGCTCTGCGGGGAAGAATTTTACAACATCAAGTCCCAGTTCGATAGCCTGTTCAATATCGCTGGGAGAAGAAGTACCGGGAGTGATAGGAATCTCTTTCTCCTGGCAGTACTGCACTGTCTTAGGGTTTAAGCCCGGGCTTACGATGAACTGTGCACCTGCTGCCACTGCTGCATCTACCTGAACGGCGTTCAGTACAGTACCTGCACCTACACACATCTCAGGGAAATTCTCTGTCATAGCCTTGATGGCTGCAGCTGCTGCGCTGGTACGGAAGGTTACTTCTGCACAGGGAAGTCCTCCTGCGCACAAAGCCTTCGCAAGAGGAATCGCATCCTCTGCTCTGTCAATTTTTACAACCGGTACAATACCGATTTTGTTGAGTTTTTCCAGAACTGCATTCATTTCAATTTGTCCTCCTAATCATTGTTACTCATTTACTGATGTAACTATTTGTGGCTACGGCCGGCTGCCGAACCTTGCCGCAGCCACAACCGTAACTATCTCAAAACGGTTCCATATACTTCCAACTGAGTGAGAGCAGGGAACAGTGACGGGTCATCCGCCTTAATCATGTAATTCATCTGCACCCAGGTGATCTGCTTCTTCTCAAAGGTAAGGGTGTGAGCAAATCTGCTCTTTGTAAGCTCCCAATCAATGGAAGTACCATCGGAGAAGGTGAGGGTCACCTGTGTCCACCAGTTGTCATGAGGAAAATCAGCTCTGGTAAACATGACTACTTTGTCTGTCTCGATCGTACGACCGAAGTCGATAGTGATCGCTGCATCATCCTGCTGGTTGATGCCCCATGACTGATACGGCCAACCACCGTGGCTGCGATTCTCACACACACCATCAATGGCATTACAAGCAAAAAATACAGCTTCTCCTCTGGTCTCCACATTGGCTGTGGCATGGGGATATATATTTGCAATACTATGCTGATCGCAGGTATTCTTTGCCAGATTGCGATACCCATAAATCTCTTCCTCCATCGCAGCACGCACATAGAGATAGTGACGCTTACCGCTGAATGCTTTGGGTGAGATGTTGGTTCTTGCTTTGTCAAAAGGTATCGTATAGTGTATGTTATCAGTCAGATAGACAAAGGATGCACCAAGTGCATCGTCCACTTGTAACCATACATGAATATTTTGCTCAGAAGTCTCAACAATAATACTGTCTCCCGGCTGATATTCTCTGTTGACTACAAGGTTCGCCATTGTCTCTGCGCTGTCCTCATATAAGATAATACCACTTTTGTCTAATATCTTCAACGAAAACTTTGCCATTATGCTAAAATCTCCTTTACACATGCTGCAATTTTATCACATTTGCAGTTTTCGAAGAAGTATTCCCGGAATTTTTCTCCGGATAAGGCACCTTTTACCAGCTCCTGATCCAGATTTTTCAAGATGGTGATAATGTCAGTATGGGTCACTTCCTTCACCTGATCCAGAATTTTCTTGTTGCGCTGCTCAGGGATCACTCTCTCAGGGGGATATCCGCCGCCACCGGGCGCACAGAACAACTTCTCAAAGGTATACTGTAAGTTCAGCTCACCGCCCCAGCCAAAATTCTCAGCAAAAGGAAGGGCTACACAGTTACCGTCGTTTACCTGAGAGAACAGGTAAGCATCCAGCGGGGACTCGATATGTCCACAAAGTACCTTGGGGAAAGAGTTGCATGCCAGCATGGCTCCCTCACCAGTACCGCAGCCTGTGATAATGTAATCCACTGCGCCGGAATTGATCAGAACGGCTGCCAGAATACCGATCTGTACATAGGTCAGAGAATTGGGATCCTCTGCACCGCACATACCATAGTTATATACTTCGTGGCCCATGGGCTCCACTACTTTTTTCAAAGTGCTGCAGATCATTTCATTCTTTGCAGCCTGACTATTTTCATTGATTAATGCAATCTTCATAGTAAACTCTCCTCCATTCTTAGCCAGGCTGCTTACCGATGTAAGCCAAGATACCGCCATCTACGTACAGAATATGTCCGTTTACAGCATTGGATGCCTCAGAAGCAAGGAATACTGCAGGACCGGTCAGTTCTTCTGCCTTTAACCATCTGTTGGCAGGGGTCTTGGCACAGATAAACTGATCGAAAGGATGTCTGCTGCCATCCGGCTGGATCTCACGAAGAGGAGCCGTCTGAGGAGTCTCGATATAACCGGGTCCAAGGCCGTTACACTGAATATTGTATTGGCCGTACTCAGAACAGATATTTCTGGTAAGCATCTTCAGTCCGCCCTTTGCAGCTGCATAAGCAGATACGGTCTCACGTCCAAGCTCTGACATCATGGAACAGATATTGATGATCTTACCGTGACCCTTTTTGATCATAGCAGGGATTACTGCCTTGGAAACGATGAAAGGTGCATTTAAGTCTACGTCGATCACCTGTCTGAACTGATCAGCAGTCATCTCATGCATAGGGATACGCTTGATGATACCTGCATTATTTACCAGGATATCAATGGTTCCCACTTCCTTCTCAATCTGAGCTACCATAGCATTCACAGCTTCCTCGTCAGTTACATCACATACATAACCATGAGCCTTGATACCTTTCTCAGCATAAGCTTCCAATCCCTTATCTACCAGTTCCTGTTTGATTTCGTTAAAGCAAATGGTTGCACCGGCCTCAGCATATGCGGAAGCGATGGCGAAACCGATTCCATAAGATGCACCGGTTACCAGTGCAATTTTACCTTCCAGTGAAAAATTTGTATATGTTGACATAATCATTCTCCTTATCTTATCTGAAATCTCTATATTTAATCTCTTTATCTTAAATCCTTGTTAGCCACGCCGTCCATGTCGTCAAAGTCCTGATTCTCTCCTACCATACCCCAGATGAAGGTATATGCTCTGGATCCACATCCGGAATGGATGGACCAGCTGGGAGAAATCACTGCTTCTTCGTTTCTCATCACGATGTGACGTGTCTCACCTGGTTCGCCCATGTAATGCATCACAAATGCATCCTCAGGCATCTCAAAATAAAGATATACTTCCATACGTCTGTCATTGGTGTGACAAGGCATGGTATTCCACACACTGCCGGGCTCTAATTTGGTCATACCCATCTCCAGCTGGCAGCTCTCTACCTGACCGGGAAGAATGTACTTACAGATGACTCTGTGGTTGGCATCCTCCAGACAACCAAGCTCTACCTTGTTCTCATCCTTCACGATGACAACCCCTTCCTCAGGAGTGCCTTCCGGTTTGATCAGGACTGTAGAGCATGTCCTGTGGGCAGGTGCGGAGTTCAGATAAAATTTCGCCGGGTTCTGTGCATCAGCGCTGGCAAATACGATATCCTTGGATCCCATACCGATGTACATAGCCTCCTTGAAGCCGACTTGATAGACTCGTCCGTCTACGGTAATGGTTCCTGCGCCGCCGATGTTGATCACACCCAGCTCTCTTCTCTGGCAGAAATACGCGGCACGAAGTCATCCCCTGCTGTCAGGGCAATGGGTTCTACCGGTACTGCTGCACCTGTAATGATTCTGTCGATGTGACTGTATACCAGCATGATCTGCCCGGGAACAAAGAGATCCTGAATCAGGAATTCTTCCCTCAGACGATCTGTGGTGTAGTGCTTCACATCTCTTGGTAATACTGCTGTTCTCAGTTCCATGTTAGGCCTCTCTTTCTGCAAATTTACATTTGCGATTAGCCTCCATAAAAACACTTACATTATTATAACACAACAATGTAAATTTTTCAAAGAGTTCTTTTATGATATCATTATAAAAGGAAAAATTCACCAAGTCTTTTCAAATAGCGATGAAAACCTTGCAAATTTTGAACATTTTAATTATAATGTACATACCGGGCTGGAAAAGCAAAGGTTGATCAAAGCTCTGCCCGTCACTCACCACATAAACTTAGAAAGGTAGGCTATTTATGAATGAATTAAACTCCTGTCATCAGGCTATTGAAAATTGCCTGCGTAGCCGGACATTTTCCATTGCACATTTGTATAAAGAAGAGAAAGCCATGGATATGCATATTCATGATTGCTATGAATTGTATTATTCCATATCAGGCGGTAAACAGTTTTTGATCGACAATAAATTCTACACCATTAGTCCCGGGGATCTGTTCATCATCAACCAATACGAAAGCCACAAGTTAACGCAGATCGATACCGGTATTCATGAAAGAATTGTGGTGAATGTACATCCAAATTTTGTGAAAGCTCTTTCAACCGCAGACACAGACCTTGACTATTGTTTTACCAATCGTTCTCCACGTTTTCAACATAAGCTCTCTCTCAACAAGGAGCAACAGCAGAGGTTTCTTTATTATATTAATAAGATTACCTCTGCTAATGGTTATGCCCATGATATCGTGGAACAGGCAGCTTTTATGGAATTGTTAGTTCTGATAAACACCATTTCTCAGGAAGTGTGCAAAACTCCCCAACCCAAGACCAATCAAGCAGTTAACATACAAGACTGTTCCGTTTCTTCTTACAAATATAATCATCAGGTAGACGATATTCTGGCATACATCAACCAGAACATATCCCACCCGATTACCATTGAACAATTGGCTGAACATTTTTATCTGAGTGAATCTTACATTTGCAGAATTTTTAAGACTGCAACCAGTACAACGATCAATAAATATATTACTGCCAGACGTATCAGCATTGCTAAAGCTCTGTTAAATGAAGGCATGAGTGTTTCCGAAGCTTACGAGCGCAGTGGATTTTCAGATTACAGCAACTTCTTTAAATCTTTTACTAAAGCTGTGGGCGTTTCCCCCAGAAAATATGCGAATTTAACCATCAGCTAAATGCAACAGGCAGGCACATTACTGCGCCTGCCCTCTTTTGCAATTCGTTTATGCCGCACTCTTCTTTCGGATGCCTCTGCCCCACACCACAATGGTCACAAAGATTGCGATACTGACCATGCTCACCAAAATCCCCAGGTTCTTTCCATAGGGCACATAGTGCATTTCGATAATATGGTGCCCCGCCTTAAGATCCAGAGCCATGAGAGTTCCGCCAAACAAAGCCGGCTTAGTCTCTACTCCATCCACCATCACAGTCCACCCCTTCTCGTAAGGCACTGACAGAATCAACCTGCCGCCCTCTGCCAATGTAATCTCGCCATTTATATGGGTACTATCATAAAATACATTGGCCATACTCTCTCTGGAAAGGATATCAATGGCTTCTCTCAGAACCCCTTCGTCCATCTTATAAACGTCAGCCTTGATCTTCTTACTTTCGTCATTCTTATCACCATTTATCATCTTTCCATCGGTGCCCGCTTTCAAGAAACCCAGATGCATGATTCTGGTGTTCTTCAGATCGTTGAAATAACGTGCCACCCCCGGTGCCGAAAAATCAACCTCTCTGGTTCCGGAAGCAGTAAGGATGCCATAGTAATAGGCATCTTCGTCGGCAGTAAAGATAACATTATCCCCATCCTGTTGGGAATCCACCTTGGTAAACAAAGTACCCTTTACTCCCAGATTTTTGACCAACTGATTCTGCACTTGCAATCCATTGCTGCCGCTTGGCAGATCAAAACCTTCCGGTGCCACATAACCAAAAGGAAGTGTCACCTGTGCCTCATACAGACTAACTTCACCGCTGTCTCCCAGATGTTCATATAAATGACCTTCGTCTCCGGAATTCGAACCATACATAAAGCGCACATTTAAAAGAGCATTGGTTAGGAACGTGGCTCCCTCCTGACAATAATACACTTTACTGTAAAGCATCCCCAAATTCTTATACATATCCATCACGTAAGAATTTAGTGTGGAAGAAAAGACGGATGCTGTAGGATAGCCCGCTAAAGTACCATCATTCTTAGTCTTATGCCAAAACTTATCCATACGGTAGAACGGGGCTTCATCCTCCATCGCCTTTGCCTTCGCCGTCTCATGCAGTTTCTGATAATCCACCAGCTCGTCCAGATATGCAGACCGGCTCACTGTACCCACGCTGGTATTATACATATTGATACTGCTTTCTGCCACCACGATAACCAGTGTAACCAAAGCCAGAATCATTTTGACAGAACGCTTTTCTCTGGTTCTGTATAAGTAAAGTACTATCGCATAAGCCGTCACAAATCCCAGATTCAAAAATTCCACCCAGGTCTCAAAGTGATCCGTCTGGGCAAATTTCTCCACAAATAATAAGAATGCTGCCGCCACCAGATAACAATTTACAATCCGCTTCGCATCTTCTTTATGCAGATTCCGATATGCTTCATACCCCATCACCAGTACCAGGAAAATGTAGATAAAGGACTGTCTGGCCGGCAAAGAATCAGGATAATTCATCCCATGCCAGATAAAGTCCAGTATATTGGTGGAAAAACCAAGCAGTAACACACCCACAAGTGCCAGCAAGCCAAATCTCCTGCGTGCTGGAATCCCGCTGTTCATTGCAAACATAGGGATCATTATAAAAGTCCCCACACCACTATAGATATTAGGCCAGTGAGCAAGTCCTCTCTCTGTGCTAATGCACATGCAATGTCTCATAAGCACATCCAATATCGAGAAATAAGATTCCAATTTATCAGGGAAATTTACATCCCCAAAATCTGTCTCCAGAATGGCAAACATCTCCGGGATCAAAAGTACAGCAGCCATCCCTCCTGCCAGCAAAGAATACAGTGCAAAGTCTCGTATCGCCTTTAAGGAACACTTCTCCCACAAAAACAGCACCGCAAAATACAATACCAAGAAGATACAGATCATGATAGAGATATAAAAGTTTGTAAAAATGCAAAGCCCAAGTGTAATACAGTATAGCTTACATTTCCCTTCCTTTACCAGTTGTTCCAGTCCCAACACAATCAACGGCAGCAACACCACGCAATCCAACCACATAATATTCCAGTTATAAGCCGCCATAAAACCTGACATGGCGTAGAAGCAGGAAAAGAACAACACACCCGCATCCTGTTTATCCCCAAAATGATTTCTCAAACAAATACAAGAGGTCAGTCCGCACAAACCAATCTTCACAATTACCAAATAGCTCATAAACTCCATGAGGTGCTCTCCCGGCACCAAAAATGCCAGCCAATGCAGCGGACTTGCCAGATAATAACCATACAAAGCCAGGAAATTAGAACCTATTCCCACATTGTAGGAATAAGCCAATCCTTCCCCGGCTTTGATTTTTCTCACAAACTCACTGAAAAAGGGCATGTATTGATGATACATGTCCGAAACCAGAAAACTCCTTTCTCCAAAAGGGTAGATTTTCTTTAACATAAAAATCACAAGCATGATCAAAAAAGGAACTGCAAAGGACAGGATCAAGATCCACTTCCCCCATCCTTCCTGTGTCTTCAAAACCGACATACTTTTCTTCTTCCCTTTACCCACACGCTTTTTTCCCGCAATACCTGTAACACCCATATCTTCCTCCACTACTTCTCCAGGTCGAATATTAAATAATACTGCATGGTCTGATATTGCAATACTTTTTTCTCATTCTTCACCTGCTCTTCTTCTGTGTAAAATTGTCCCTGCGCATCCCGGATCTGATTAGCTGTTATTACCGGATACTGCTCTCTGATTCCCTTCAAAAAGCTCTGATATTCCGGCAAAGGCAATCCACACCTCTCCAACACGTCGATAGCCAGATAATTGGCGCTGGTCTCCTGCTTGTAAGCCGCCACATCCTCCGGCAAATCAAAATTACTCCACAACACATAAGGTACTTTATATTTTAACAGATTTTCTTTCAAAGATAAAGAGTCAATTTTTATTCCATTCTTACGAATGATGGAATTACTTACATAAGTAGTGGGTTGATGATCCCCAAAGAACAAAATTACCGTCTCTTCTTCCTGTTCTTCAAAATAAGTAACCAGTTTTTCAAAGGCCTCATCTGTTTTTTTCATCAGGGACAGATACTGATTCAACACCTTGGACTGAATGTCTTTCGCTTCAATCTCCGGCTTAAAATTAGAAAAAGTCTCATCATAACCACTGTGATTCTGCATCGTCACATTAAAGATAAACAGCGGTTGCCCTTCTTCCTTCTCTTCATACAGCTCTATGATCCTATCAAAGCAGGCTTCATCAGATATATACTTTCGGATTTTCCTGGCCTTTTTCATATCATCTTTGGACAAAAAGCGGTCAAATCCTATCAGCGGATATACTCTGTCTCGCTCCCAACCATCTGCATAGTACGGATGAATCGCTACTGTAGAATAGCCCAGAGACTTAAGATATGCCGGGAGGCTGACCCCCTCACTCTTCACATACTGCTGATATGCCACACTTCCCTGGGGCAAAAATGCCATACTATGTCCTGTCAGGAACTCAAACTCCGTATTGGCAGTATTCCCACCCAGCACTGATACATTCAACCATCCGCTTGATACCTCCTCATCTTGTGACAGACTTCGGATAAAAGGCATATAATCCACATTGGTCTCAAATTCACCAAGCACCGACAGATCAGAAAAAGCCTCGTCCATGATCACAATGATATTGGGCCTGTCCAATTCCCCCGCATTCTTAAGAGCAGCTTCCAGCTCTCCGGTGCCAAAGCTTTGATAAACTTCCCCGGCGGATTCTTTCGCATATCCCTTAGGCTTATCCACGTTCAGATATTCCAATTCCATGATAAAAGCCACCACATTGCCGTCACGCTTATTCATGACCAAAGGCGTAAACAGCTTGTCATACAATTGAAATTTTGCCACAAAACTATCGTCCTGAATAGTCTTTACATATCCATGCAAAAGTACTGTCGGCAGCACGATCATCATTATCCTGACAGCCAGACGCTTGCCGGCTCCCCGCCCAGCCCCACGATACCGCACCCTACTCTCCAAAAACAACAAAATCACAAAGCCTGCCAGTACAAGCAATGTATCCTTCTCCGGCGTATAATCAAAGTTGTCTGCCACACTGGCTGCTGTGGACAAAGAATAAATATCCCATGGCATGATGGGGGTTGACCGAAACTTCAATACATAGTAATTGGCCAGACCTATCACCATAAATGCACTGCTCTGTATCATCAGTGCCGTCCGGATTTTTCCGAAAATACCTGCAAACAAAATAGCCGTCAATTCGTAAAATATAATATTCAGAATCTGCACCTGAGGTCTCATGTCAACAAAGGGATTATGGGTATATAGATCAAATAAATAAAAAGTGATCACCGGGCATGTTATCAGTGCAAGCGTTGCCCTAATTGCCGCCACCTTCTCCTTATCTGTCACGAATGCCCGCACTTTCAGGCCGGCGGCTGCAATTGCCGCAAAAACTGCTTGAATACGTGAACCTTTTTTTACATTCATATCGTTACTCAAATGATACTTCCTCCTTCCAACAAAAACTATTTTAGTACACAATGTACCAAAAAGCAAGTTCTATCTTTTCTCACCATGGCATATCATAATATGCATCCTACTGCCGAACACAAAAAACATGACGGCAGCCATTCCGAGGTTTTATATGAAAATTGCAATCATTGGAAGAAAAAAAGATACCCTCCGATACGAAAAGTACCTTTCTGCAATTCCTTCTCAGGCTTTTACTACGTTATCCCTGGGAGATATCATCAGCTGCGATGGTGTGCTTTTGCCGGGAGGCGGCGATATTACACCTGCTTTTTTCGGCGAACACAATAAAGGCTCCCGCAATATTGACACTGAGCTCGATATTATTCAGCTTCAGGCTACCGATTACTGTATCCGCTATAAACTCCCTCTTCTGGGAATCTGTAAAGGCATGCAGGTGATCAACGTAGCCTTTGGCGGCACGATCATTCAGGATCTGCCTACCGCCCACCTACACAAATACATGGAAAGAGACCAATATCACACAACAGACATTGCCCCGGATTCTTTTCTCAGTAAGCTTTATGGTTCCAAAATGACTGTCAACAGTGCCCATCATCAGGGTATTGGCAAAATCGGCAAACAATTACGCCCCATCCAATGGTGCCCTGAAGATCAATGCATCGAAGCTATTGTCCATGAAAAGCTTCCCATCATTGGTCTGCAATGGCATCCGGAGCGTCTTAGCAGTGATCTTTCAGAAACTGATGGTACGCCTTTCCTTTGTTATCTTGCTTCTTTCATCGAAGCTTTCTCTTAAAGATTTTATCCTTGATAATTTCAAACAAAGATTTGATGATTTCCTTAATCATCCTGGCTGTTTCTTCATCCACTTCCTTCAGAGCATTGACAATGCCTGTCATGCTCTTTCTCCAGTCTGCCGTAAAATCGATAAGATTATCTGCTTTTGAAGCACTGACGATCTGATACAATGTATCCACAAAAATTTGCAGTCTGGCTGCATCCAATGACAATATCCACTCATTGATGGTCTCGTTCATGCGAAGACTGCCCTCATAGATATCATCCGCTTCCACAAAATGTCCATCTTTCACCAGCCATGTATAGGGATTATGCTGCGCCAGTCCAAATGTCTTGCTCTCCACGGTTTTATAATGGATATCATTCTCAAACAGCATACCGACCAGTGATGATTTCGGCAGAATCTTCACGATCCTTTCCTCCACCGCTTGGAAATCCCCGGCTAAGAGCAGCTCTGGCCTAAAACCGGGTCCATCCATACTATAGACCTTAATGATACGTGCTCTAATCTGCTCCGAACACTTCATTGCCGCATAGACAGCCAGATTGCCCCCTTTGGAATGACCACCTACGTAAAAGCGATTCGGTAGTTTTTCCGTGACCATATTCAGATACTTCAGACTATAAGACTGCCCCGGAATCGGATTCAGAAATGCCATGTTAAAGTCTTCCTTCCAGCCCACAATGGATTCATCCGTCCCTCTGTATGCAATATACAAAGTCCCATCCTCAAGTAAGTACGTAACTGCTGAAAACTGTGTCTCCCATTCTTTCTCTATGATATTAACATAACAGTTCAATCTAAGATTCCGATATCTCTTACTCTGAAGCATGGCCTCAAACAAGGCTCTATTGTCCTTTTCATATCGCTCATCGGCATACAGCTTTTCATAATCTGCATGAGCATATATCTCTTCCAGTGTAACAGAAGCTTTGTTCTCTTTAAGCCCCGGCACCATGCCGTCAAACTTCAGATAAGAAAACTGACATAACACCAGACTGTCTACATCGTTCAGGGGTAATGCCTCCCAAGTCCTGCTACCACACTCTTTCACATAATCAATGATCGTCCCTGCCATCCACTCACCTTCTTCGTTACCATGTACATTCACCCATGCTGCCTATAACAAGGTTATTTTACCACAATAATGAAACCCAAAACATTAAAATCCAATGAATTTTTTCTTAAAGTTGCTTTTTTCTGGCAAAAGAGGTATAATCCTTTATAGAGTACTGTCCCTGTGAAGGAGGATTTTGATGGGAAACATACGAATTGTTGCAGATTCCACTTGTGATTTATCTGCCGAATTAAAAGAACAATATCATATTATTACGATTCCTCTGTGTATCGTCATGGAGGATCAGAGCCACTATGATGGTGAAGATATTACACCTGACCAGATCTATCTGTGGTCGGATGCTAACCGGCTTACTCCCAAGACTGCTGCGATTCCTTACGAAAAGGCGCAGGCTGTTTTAGAGCCTATGATGAAGAATGGAGATGACATTTTATTCTTCGGTATTTCCGAGCAGATGAGCACTACCTGTAATGTAGTACGACTGCTTGCCAGTGACTATGATTACAACAAATTACATATCATCGATTCCATGAACCTGTATACAGGAATTGCCCTGCAGATATTATATGCGGCCAAACTGATAGAGGAAGGCCTGCCTGTAAACGAGATCAT
>JAFYSG010000068.1 GCA_017559435.1 Lachnospiraceae bacterium | reverse complement strand
TCTACATAGTATTTGTCAAAGCCACTCTTCTGGATCTCTTCCATGGAAAGGTTACGGGTCAGCTGTTGGATAATGGCGCCTACCATTTCAAGGTGGGCCAATTCTTCCGTACCGATGTCCGTTAATAAACCGGCCACTTCCCGATAGGGAATAGAATATCTCTGAGACAGGTAACGCATACTGGCGGCAAGCTCACCATCCGGTCCGCCGAACTGAGAGATGATGACCTGAGCCAGTTTGGCATTCGGCTCTTTGATGTTTACAGGGAACTGTAGTCTTTTTTCGTAAGTCCACATAGATTAACATCCTCCTTCCCAGGGAAGAGGCGCCATGCCCCATCTCCACTCATTATCGCTTTCTGCGTAGTCCTTGGTCAGCGGGAAGTACTTTTCTGAGAATTCTTTCATCATTTGTTTCTTGATCTTATTATAATGATTAAAATATTCCATGGCGCGTTTGTCTCGAGGATGGGTATCCAGATACAGAGTCAATTCCACAAGAACGAAGTCTACGATACCGATATCATGAAGCATTTGCTCTTTCTGACTCATCATACGCATCTCCTTCCTGTGAAAGGTTTATCCAGTTCCGGGAAAATCGTTCCTGTATGATAAGCTTCATCCAGGTTGTCAAAGATTTTCTCGAAATGCTGCCAGGGAACATAAGCCATGGCAATCGGGAAATGATCCATGTGTTCGTCAAAACAATGATCCTGCATAGGTTTTCCTTTCATATTTTACATATTTGGTTAATATTATAGTATGTGGGACGAAGAAAATTGTGATATCAATGAAAAGGAATGTGTTATATGAACAAAATGGAGATTTTATTACGAAGAATTGATGACTTGGTATGGGGCCCGTGGATGTTGGTATTACTTTTAGGAACGGGATTATACTTGATGATACGCATGGATTTTCTGCCTATACGTAATCTTGGATATGCACTGAAATGTGTCATTGGACAGGATGAGGAGAGTAAGGCGGAAAGAAAAAATAAGACTGTAAGATCTACAAAGGAGGGAGCAATTTCTCCTTTTTCTTCGCTTATGACTGAGCTTGCGGCTACCATTGGAACCGGAAATATCGTGGGCGTAGCCACCGCCATGGTGTTAGGTGGTCCGGGGGCGCTGATCTGGATGATCATTTCTTCTTTTATCGGGTTATCTACTAAATTTGCAGAAAGTATGTTGGCTGTAAAATATCGTGTGAGAAATGATGCAGGGAAATTGTCAGGCGGTCCGATGTATACGCTGGAGTATGGATTCCCGCTAAAACGTCCGGGGAAGATATTGGCTTGGCTGTTTGCATTGTTTGCGGTGTTTGCATCCTTTGGAATGGGTAATATGACACAGTCCAATTCCATTGCGGCAGCGGTAGAAGTTACCTTTGGAGTGCGACCGGCACTGACTGGGCTTATTGTAACAATCGTGACGATTCTGGTGGTACTGGGAGGTATCCGGATGATTGCCGGGGTCACCCGGGTACTGGTTCCGGTGATGGCGGTGCTCTATATGTTAGGAGCTTTTGTAGTGATTTGGGTACATATGGATCAATTGCCGGCAGGCTTATGGATGATCTTTTCCATGGCTTTTTCTCCGAAAGCACTGGCAGGAGGTGTAGGAGGGCATTTGGTAGCTTCTGTGCAGCAGGCTGTTCGTTGGGGTGTTTCAAGAGGCGTGTTTTCCAATGAGGCAGGGTTGGGCGCTTCCGGGATCAGTGCAGCTGCAGCACAAACAGATGATCCGGTGAAGCAAGGGTATATCAGCATGACAGGGGTTTTTCTGGATACGGTGGTCATTTGTTCCGTCACAGGGCTTGCACTGGCTGCCTCCGGGGTGCTTGGGCGAATGGATGCAAATGGGGAATTACTGACGGGGACGACGCTTACTATTGCGGCCTTTGAGACTACTTTTGGGGAGAGGGGAGGAGTGCTGGTGACCATCGGTATTGTATTATTTGCTTTTGCTACTATTATCGGATGGGCTTATCAGGGGGAAAAGGCATTTGAGTATCTGGTGAAAAAGAGCAAATATGTGATTGTGTACCGGTTTTTGTATGGGTTTGTGTGTTTTGTCGGTGCTGTTTGTGCGCTGGATGTGGTCTGGGACTTCTCTGATATTTGCAATGGATTGATGGCTGTGCCTAATCTGATCTGTGTGTTGGGGATGTCGGGGGAAGTGTGTGGCCAGATGCGGTCGAGAGGTGGACTGAATTAGGATTTTGGCTATAAACTGGTTTTGTCCTGGTGGAGAAGGAAGACTGGGAGGTACGATAAGGAGCCTCATTTTATGGGAAATAATTTGTGTGGAAATTATGAGTGAAGTTTGATATAATAAGATACAATGGTTGTTGTTATGAACTTTCAGGAAAATGAGGGATGATAGAGATGACGAAAACAATCGAAAACTTTTTAAGATATATAAAGATAGATACTTGTTCAGACAGTACATCGAAGACAACGCCCAGCAGTATGAAGCAGCATGATCTGGCCCGGTTGCTTGTTAATGAGCTTGCAGCACTGGGGGCTTCTGAGATTGTATATGATGAGGGGCATTGTTATATATATGCTTCCATACCGGCATCAAAAGGCTGTGAGGAGGTTCCGGTGCTTGGTTTTATCGCTCACATGGATACTTCACCAGCAGTCAGCGGAAGGGAGGTTAAGGCGAGGATTGTGGAGCAGTATGATGGCAGGGACATTGTTCTGAATGAGAGGGGAAATGTCGTACTAAAGGTAAGCGATTTCCCGGAGATCGCACAATTGAAAGGACAAGATCTGATTGTAACGGATGGCACCACGCTTCTTGGGGCAGATGACAAAGCCGGGATTGCAGAGATTATGGCAATGGCTGCGTATTTAACGGAGCATCCGGAAGTAAGGCATGGTAAGATCAGGATCGGTTTTACACCGGATGAAGAGATTGGACGGGGAACGGATCACTTTAATGTGGAGCTCTTTGGCGCACAGTTTGCTTATACGGTGGACGGAGGTGCTTTAGGTGAGCTGGAGTATGAGAATTTCAATGCAGCAGGTGCAATGGTAACTGTGCATGGAAGGAGTGTACATCCCGGCTCGGCAAAGGGGAAGATGAAGAATGCGATCCTGATCGCCCAGGAGTTTCAATGCTTGCTTCCGGTGTTTCAGAATCCTATGTATACTGAGATGTATGAAGGTTTTTACCACTTGGACAGTATCAGTGGTTCGGTAGAAGAGACACAGGCCGGTTATATTATCAGGGATCATGACAGGGAATTGTTTGAAGAGAAGAAAGCTTTGTTTTTGGAGGCAGTTGATTTCTTGAATAAGAAGTATGGGGAAGGTACTGTAGAAGTCGATATGGAGGACTCCTATTACAATATGCGGGAAGTGATCGAGGAGCATATGCACTTAATTGAGAATGCGGCTTGGGCCATGAAGAAGCTTGGAATAGAGCCGGTTGTTAAGCCTATCAGAGGCGGTACTGACGGTGCCAGACTTTCCTTTATGGGGTTGCCCTGTCCGAATCTGTGTACCGGTGGCGGCAACTTCCATGGCAGGTTTGAATATGCTTGCGTGCAATCTATGGAAAAAGTTACAGAACTGTTGGTTTTACTGGCGCAAAAATGCGCTGATATATAATGCGTAGGAGAAGTAGAGGATGAGTACAGAAAGAACACAGGTGTTATTGTCACAGGAAGAAACGGTTAGACAGTATGAATTTATAGAGAAAGCAGCGTTGCACGTACAGCGGCTGAAGGAGGAACTGGGCAGGCAGCCCACCTGCTGTGTGACTACCTTTGGCTGTCAGATGAATGCCAGAGATTCGGAGAAGCTTACGGGAATCCTTGAGAGAGCAGGATATCAGCTGATCGAAGAAGAAAATGCGGATTTTGTGATTTTTAATACTTGCACTGTCCGGGATAATGCCAATCAGCGTGTCTATGGCCGTCTGGGGGTGCTCAACGGTTATAAGCGCAAGAACCCGAATATGAAGATTGCCCTTTGCGGCTGTATGATGCAGGAGCCTACGGTGATCGAGAAGATTAAGGAAAGCTACCGCTTTGTGGATCTGATTTTTGGAACACACAATATTTACAAATTTGCAGAGCTGTTAAACAGTACTTTTGAAAATAAAGGGATGGTGATCGATATCTGGAAGGATACAGACAAGATCGTAGAGGATCTGCCCGTTGAGAGAAAGTATCCTTTTAAGTCCGGTATCAATATTATGTTCGGCTGTAATAATTTCTGCAGTTACTGTATTGTGCCCTATGTAAGAGGCAGGGAGCGAAGCAGAAGGCCGGAGGATATTATCAGAGAGATTACCAATTTAGTGGCAGATGGTGTGGTGGAAGTGATGCTTCTTGGGCAGAATGTGAATTCTTATGGTAAGAATTTAGAGGAGCCTATGACATTTGCGGAACTTCTTCGCAAGATCGAGAAGATAGAAGGACTTGAGAGGATCCGTTTTATGACGTCACACCCCAAGGATCTGTCGGATGAGTTGATTCAGGTAATGAAAGAATCAAAGAAAATCTGCAGACACTTGCATCTTCCGTTGCAGTCAGGATCCACCCGTATTCTGAAGGATATGAACCGTCGCTATACGAAGGAGCAGTATCTTGCACTGGCAGAAAAGATTCGCAGAGAGATTCCGGATATGGCCATTACCACGGATATCATCGTGGGATTTCCGGGAGAGACGCCTGAGGATGTGGAAGAGACCATTGATGTGGTGCGCAAGGTAAATTATGACAATGCCTTTACGTTTATTTATTCCAAGAGGACCGGGACACCTGCGGCAGCCATGGAGAATCAGGTGTCGGAGGATGTGGTAAAGGCAGGGTTTGACAAGGTGCTTAAGGTAGTGCAGGATACGGCAAGAGAGCAGGTGACCAAGTACCGGGGCATGGTGATGGATGCACTGGTGGAAGAAGTCAATGAGCACGATACAACGCTTCTGACCGGCAGATTGTCTAATAATACACTGGTGCATTTCCCGGGAGATGCTTCTTTGATTGGTAAGATCGTGAACGTGTCCTTGGATGAGTGCCATGGGTTTTATTATATGGGGCATATGGTGGATTGACAAATCTTGTCAAATTTTTAATTTTCCTCTTGAAAAACCTCACATTTTGTACTAATATATCTGTTGCAGTCCTTGGGGCTGCAACTTTTTCGTGAGAGGACAAACAAATGGACAAATTAAAACCAAAGCTTTTTTCAGTCATGAAGACCTATTCCCGAGAGCAGTTTGTAAAGGACGTGGTCGCAGGTATTATTGTAGCAATTATCGCATTACCTTTATCAATTGCCTTGGCTCTTGCCTCCGGTGTAACCCCTGAAAAGGGTATTTATACCGCTATCGTAGCCGGATTTGTGATTTCTTTCCTGGGTGGAAGCCGTGTGCAGATTGCCGGACCTACGGCGGCATTTGCCACGATTGTAGCTGGCATCGTGGCAAAGAATGGGATGGAAGGTCTGGTTCTGGCCACTTTAATGGCAGGTATCTTCCTGATCATCATGGGCGTGCTT
>JAFYSG010000067.1 GCA_017559435.1 Lachnospiraceae bacterium | reverse complement strand
TTTGGTACTGCAGGTCTGCGTGGCGTATTGGGCGCAGGATCCAATCGTATGAATATTTATGTGGTGCGTCAGGCTACGCAGGGCCTGGCGAACTGGGTGAAGACTCAGGGAGGAAGCCAATTGGTTGCCATTAGTTATGACAGTCGTATCAATAGTGATGTGTTTGCCAAGACTGCGGCATGTGTTCTGGCTGCCAATGGGATCAAGGTGCGAATTTATGATGCACTGATGCCGGTTCCGGCACTGAGCTTTGCTACTCGTTATTATGGAGCCAATGCAGGAATCATGGTGACTGCGTCTCACAATCCGGCTAAGTACAATGGGTACAAGGCTTATGGTCCGGATGGTTGTCAGATGACCGATGAAGCTGCAGATATTGTTTATGAGGAGATACAGAAGACGGATATTTTGAATGGCGCTAAGCTGATGAGCTTTGAAGACGGTATGGCAAAAGGTCTGATCTCGTATGTGGGTGAGGACTGTAAGGAGGCGCTGTATGCGGCTATCGAGGAGCGCAGTGTGCGTCCCGGTCTGTGTAAGAGTGCAGGGCTTAAGCTGGTATATTCTCCGTTGAATGGTTCCGGTCTGGTTCCTGTTATGCGTATTTTGAAAGACATTGGGATCGATGATATTACAATTGTTCCTGAGCAACAGTATCCGGATGGAAACTTCCCTACCTGTCCTTATCCTAATCCGGAGATTTTTGAAGCACTGCGTCTTGGGCTGGAACTGGCCAAGGAGTCCGGTGCTGATCTGATGCTGGCTACTGATCCGGATGCAGATCGTGTGGGAATTGCCATCAAGTGTCCTGACGGTTCTTATGAGCTGGTGTCCGGTAATGAGGTGGGTGTTCTTTTGTTAGATTATATCTGCGCAGGGCGGATGGAAAATGGCACCATGCCGGAGAATCCTGTGGCAGTGAAGTCCATTGTTTCCACACCTTTGGCTGATGCAGTGGCGAAGAATTATGGTGTGGAGATGAGAAGTGTGCTCACCGGCTTTAAGTGGATCGGTGATCAGATTGCGGGTCTGGAAGCAGCAGGAGAAGTAGAACGCTTTATCTTTGGATTTGAGGAAAGCTATGGCTATCTGGCAGGTCCTTATGTGCGTGACAAGGATGCGATCATTGGCTCCATGCTGATCTGTGAGATGGCTGCATACTACCGTAGTATTGGTTCTTCCATTAAGCAGCGCCTGGAGGAGATTTATGAAAAATATGGCCGTTACCTGAACAAGGTGGACAGCTTTGAGTTCCCCGGTTTGTCCGGTATGGATAAAATGGCAGGTATCATGGAAGGATTGCGCAATAACCCGCCCAAGGAAATTGGTGGTTATGCAGTAGTGAAGGTGACAGACTACAAGAAGCCCGAAGAAACCGGACTGCCTGCTGCGAATGTGCTGATCTATGCTTTGGAAGGTGGCGCAACGGTTGTGGTTCGTCCTTCCGGTACAGAGCCTAAGATCAAGACATATTTTACAACCCTTGGTAAGGATCTGGCTGAGGCTGAGGCACAGAAGGCCAAGCTGGCAGAGGCTTTAAAGCCTATTTTAGCATAAATGAGCGTGGTTGTTCGGGTTGATGACAACAAAGAGATAAAGACAGACTGAAATCAGTCTGAAAAATAAAAACACATAAAGCAAGGAGGCCCATATGAGCAAGGGTAAAGGATTTATCAGTGAATTTAAGAAATTTATTATGAGAGGCAATGTCATGGATATGGCTGTCGGCGTGATCGTAGGTGGTGCATTTACTGCTATCGTGACCAGCCTGAACAAGGATATTCTGACACCGATTCTGGGTGTGTTCGGCGGTACAGACTTCAGCAATCTGTACATAGTTCTGGGCAGTGGCGAGGAAGCACCTGTGCTTGCCTACGGTAACTTCATCACAGCAGTGATCAATTTCCTGATCACAGCATTGGTGATCTTCTGTCTGGTGAAAGGTATCAATGCTATGAATAACAGATTCAGCAAGAAGGAAGAAGCACCTGCACCTGCAGCACCTACCACCAAGAAGTGCCCTTATTGTAAGAGCACCATTGACATCGAGGCAGTGAAGTGTCCTCATTGTACTTCTGACATTGCAGAATGAGTAATGTGAAATTGTGTGAAGATGAGTTACATAAGCGTCTCAGTGCGTTGGGAGTGGAAGAGATTACTGATCCGAAAGCATTACGCGCTTTTCTGGAAGGCTATGATTTTATGAAGCTGGGTCAGGCGATCAACCGCGGACAGTGGAACAGTGCCATGATGATCCTACAGCGTATGGACGCTTCAGTGCAAAAGCTTGGCATCCGTTGTATGATACAGCCTTTAAAAACTGTGCGATTGGCAGTACTTGGTCGTAATGTGAAACAGGCCAAGCAGGCCCAGGCAGCACTGATCGGTAAGCGAGTGCAGCTCATAAAGTGCATGAAAGAGTGGGAATCAGAAGGGGAATCACAAAGGGAATAAGAATGATGAAATCCTGAGAAGCATTGGGAAAACCTGTGCTTTTCAGGAATTCTTTTTGGAGAGAATATTATGAGATATGTAAAACCTCATTATTATGATAACTTTCACTGCATCGCAGATAATTGTCCTGATACCTGCTGTGCAGGCTGGCAGATTGTGATCGATGAAGAAACACTGGAAAACTACAGTCGGGTGACTGGTCCCTTTGGCAATCGTTTGTATGCAGCCATTGACTGGCAAGAAGGGATTTTTCGGCAAAAGAAGGGAAGATGCAGTTTTTTAAATGACGAGAATCTATGTGATCTGTACAAAGAACTGGGGAAGGATGCTTTGTGTAGAACTTGCTCCATGTATCCCAGACATGTGGAAGAGTTTGAGGGTCTAAGAGAACTGTCCCTGTCTTTGTCCTGCCCGGTTGCAGCCGAGATGATCCTGACCTGTAAAGATCCGCTTGTCCTTCTGGATGAGGAGACAGAGGAAGAAGAGGAGCTTGCAGAAGAATTTGAAGATTTCGACTACCTGATGTTTACCCAGCTTGAGGATGCCAGAGCTCTGATATTTTCCATAATGCAGGATCGAAAAGTGCCCATAGATAACCGAATGCAGAAAGCCCTAATGCTTGCCCACAGGATACAGCAATGTATTGATGAGGAAAGATACTGCGATGTGGATGAAGTGATCCTTTCAGAAAAAAATACAGGCTATGAACATGCGGGGAATCCTGACACTGAATCACGCTATGACAAAATGCGCCGAGAATATCAAGTCTTTGATAATCTGGAACGACTTCGTGAGGAATGGACTGCTATCCTTGACCATGCTTGGAATGTTCTATATAAACAGGGTGAAGCGCACTACCAAAGAATATGCAGGGAATTTAACAATTCCTTTGGAGGAAACAGTAAATTCCGGGAGGAATGGTCACTATTTACAGAGAATCTGATGCTTTTCTTTGTCTATACTTATTTCTGCGGGGCGGTATATGATGATCAGGTCTATAGCAAAATTGCGCTGGCCGAATTCTCAGTACGCTGGATCCGGGAACTGATCATGGCAGCATGGGTCTCCCAAGCCCCCCGGATAGCTGACAACGCGAACATCGAAAGTTCGGATGACGTTTTTGACTGGAAGCTGTGCATAGAAATCGCATACCGCTATGCAAGGGAAATCGAACATTCAGACGACAATCTGAATGCCTTGGAAGAATGGCTGGGGACTGGACGCTAGTCGAGGTGTGGGGGGAGGAGGGCGATTTAGTGGTTGTTCGGGGGAGTGGCTGTGGGCGGATGACTTGGGGCTGGGGGTGGCCATGGCAGGGGGGCTTTTGCAGTTGTAAGACAGTAAGAGTTTCTAAGAGCTACAAAGTGACCGGAATGGAAGTTAAGGGCAGAGTACCAAGCCACAAAACTCGTCGCGCTTTGCGCTCCTCAGACATGTTGTGGCTTGGTATTTTAACATTTCCATTCCGCCCACAGCCAATCCCCCGTCCAACCACTAAATGGCAGCCAAGTTTACCGCGTCTGGCGGACTATCTTCTTTTTTACTTGCTAATATAAATTATCGGTGGTAAAATATATTCAAGCAATGTAGGGCAATCAGTATTGTCGTCATTATCTTAGAATATAATAATAACACTAATTCATATATTGCTATTCACAATTTGCCGCAAAACCAGCTTCAG
>JAFYSG010000066.1 GCA_017559435.1 Lachnospiraceae bacterium | reverse complement strand
TCCGTCGTCTGATCCGCCGTGCGGCAAGACACGGAAGATTACTTGGCATCGACGGTAAGTTCCTGGCAAACTTAAGCCAGACGGTCATTGCTGAATGTAAGGACGGTTATCCGGAACTGGATGAAAAGAAGGCATTTATCCTGAATGTACTTACCCAGGAAGAAGATAAATTTGACAAGACCATCGACCAGGGACTTAACATCCTGGCTGAGATGGCAGAAGAAATGAAGGCAGCCGGTATCACAGAGCTGTCCGGCGAGAATGCGTTCAAATTGTATGATACCTATGGATTTCCTACGGATCTGACAGAAGAGATTCTGGCAGAAAAAGGCTTTACCATTGACCATGCAGGCTTTGCCGTTTGCATGCAGGTGCAGAAGGATACTGCCCGTAAAGCACGTAAAGTAACCAATTATATGGGTGCTGACGTGACGGTATATGAGTCCATTGATCCTTCTATTACCACGGAATTTGTAGGCTATGACAGATTGGTACATCAGTCTAAAGTGGCAGTGATGACCACAGAAACGGAAATTTCTGATGCTTTGACAGACGGTGAAGTAGGTACCATTATTGTGGAAGAGACACCATTTTATGCTACTATGGGTGGTCAGGCAGGAGATGTAGGTGTGATCACTACTGAGGAAGGCTGCTTTGAGGTGAAGGATACCATCAAGCTTCTGGGTGGCAGGGTAGGACATATCGGTGTTGTGACCAAGGGCATGATCAAGAATGGTGATATGGTTACTTTGAGCGTGGATCCGGCAAGAAGAGCAGATACTTGTAAGAATCATAGTGCAACCCACTTACTGCAGAAAGCACTCAGAGAAGTACTGGGTACTCATGTAGAGCAGGCCGGCTCTTATGTAGATGGCGAGAGATTGCGCTTTGACTTCAGTCATTTTGCGGCTATGACTGCAGAAGAGATCAGTCAGGTGGAAGCAAGTGTGAATGCTCGTATTGCAGCTAATCTGCCTGTTGTAACCAAGATTATGACTATCGAAGAGGCGAAGCAGACCGGTGCTATGGCTCTCTTTGGTGAGAAATATGGAGAAACGGTACGTGTGGTACAGATGGGAGATTATTCCACAGAATTATGTGGTGGTACCCATGTGCAAAGTACCGGTGTGATCACTGCATTTAAGATTTTGTCTGAGAGCGGTGTGGCTGCCGGTGTCAGAAGGATCGAGGCTTTGACAGGTAACGGTGTGTTTGCTTACTATCGTGGTCTGGAGCAAACCTTGGCTGCAGTGGCTAAGGTGATGAAGACCACACCTGCATCTTTGGTTGAGAGATGTGAGCATATGCAGGCTGAGATGAAGGCTTTGCATTCTGAAATCGAGGCACTGAAGAGTAAAGCAGCTAAGGATGCCCTTGGAGATGTAATGAATCAGGTGACAGAAGTGAAGGGAATGAAACTTCTGGCAACCAGCGTAGATGGCGTAGATATGAATGGACTTCGTGATCTGGGCGACCAGCTGAAGGGCAAACTGGGAGAAGGCGTGGTGGTTCTGTTATCTAATCAGGATGGCAGAGTGAACATGGTGGCTATGGCTACTGACAGCGCTGTGGAGGCAGGTGCTCATGCAGGTAATCTGATCAAGGGCATTGCGGCACTGGTTGGCGGTGGCGGCGGCGGACGGCCGAATATGGCACAGGCCGGCGGTAAGAATCCGGCTGGTATTGCGGAGGCGCTTGGTAAGGTGGCTGAGACGTTGGAAGGGCAGTTGAAGTAGTGAATTGCTGAAAAATCTTTAAAGTGATGGCTACCTCATAAAAATATTAAAAGTCTGTGAAATTTAAAGGGTCGGCGTTTTCGTCGGCTCTTTTTTGTGTTATACTTAAAAAAATATGATTTTAAGTGGATGTTAGGAAGGATGCTACATAGATGAGTGCGTTTGTAACCTTTGAAAATGTAAAGAAAGTATATAAAACAGGCGAGGTGGAGATACCAGCCCTTCATGATGTGAATTTTGAGATAGAACAGGGTGAATTTTGTGTCATAGTAGGTGCTTCCGGTGCCGGCAAGACTACGATTCTGAATATCCTTGGCGGTATGGATACGCTGAGTGACGGTCATGTGTGGCTGGACGGACAGGAAATTTCAGCTTTCAATAAACACCAGCTGACCACATACAGACGTTATGATATAGGATTTGTGTTTCAGTTTTATAATCTGGTGCAGAATCTGACGGCTCTGGAGAATGTGGAATTGGCGGCCCAGATTTGCAAGGATCCGTTGGATGCGGCCACAGTTCTTGAGGATGTGGGGCTTGCCCATCGTCTTTCTAATTTCCCGGCCCAGCTTTCCGGAGGGGAGCAGCAGCGTGTGGCCATTGCCAGGGCACTTGCCAAGAACCCTAAGATCTTGTTGTGTGATGAGCCTACAGGTGCGTTGGATTATCATACGGGTAAGGCGGTGCTGAAGCTTTTGCAAGATACCTGCAGGCTGAAAGGTAAAACGGTGATCGTGATCACTCACAACTCAGCGCTGACCGCCATGGCAGATCGTATTATTACAGTAAAAAGCGGTACGGTAGTCAGTATGGTAAAGAATGATAACATTGTGGATATTGCGGATTTGGAGTGGTAAAGTCATGTCTTGCATGTCGATGAGAAAGAAGATAGGCGATGAAGCTGTTGAGAAAAGAGGTTAAGTTATGAGGTCGATGATGTGGAGATCCACATTTCGGGAAATTAAGCAGAGTTTTGGGCGTTTTATGGCCATATTGGCGATTGTGGCATTGGGGGTAAGTCTATTTTCAGGCCTTAAAGTAGTAAGAAGCAGCATGGTCAAGACTACCGGTGATTTCTGGATAGAGAAAGTTTTTTATGATTATCGGATTCTCTCCACAGTGGGGTATGATGAACAGGCAGTAGAGGCTATGAGTAAGATGGAAGGTGTGCGGGCTGTGGAGGGAGCGGTGAGCTTTGACATTCTCTGCTCTCTGCAAAAAGGCAATGAGATGGTGGTAAAAGCTCACAGTCTTCCGGAAACCATCAATCAGATGGTGGTAAAGTCCGGGCGTCTGCCGGAGAAAGAGAATGAGTGTGTGGTGGACAGTCTGCTGTTTACAGAAGAGCAGATCGGACAGAAGCTGGTGCTGTCAGGTTCCAACAAAGAGGAAGATCTGGAAAAGTTTGCAGCAACAGAATACACCATTGTGGGAGTGATTCAATCCCCCTTGTATATCCAGTTTGAGAGAGGGAATACCTCTCTGGGAAACGGGCGGATCAGTGGATTTATTTATCTTCCCATGGAAGGATTTGCCGTAGAGGATTACACAGAAGTCTATGTAAAGTTTAATGAGGATTTTGCACTGTACAGTCAGGAGTATGAGACCTATCTTAAGGGGCAGGAAGCACAGTGGGAAGAACTGGCATTGACCCTTGCAGAGGAACGCTTTCAACGTGTAAAGACAGATGGAGCAAAAGAAATCGCAGAGGCAAAGGAAGAACTGGAGAAAAGCAGAACAGAGGGAGAAAAAGAACTGGCGGATGCCCAAAAAGAGCTTTTAGAAGCCTCTGAAGAGCTTGCTGATGGTGGAAAACAGCTTGCAGATGGTGAGAAGGAATTAGCCGATGCAAGGCGGCTTTTGGAAGAGAAAGAAAAGGAAATAAAAAAAGGCGAGGATAGGCTTACGAGGGAGGAACAGAAGCTTCTGGATGCTGAGGCTGAGATTACAAAGAATCTGGCACTCTGGCAGGAGCAGAAGGAAAAGCTTACAAGCGGTCAGGCTGAGCTTGCAGCCGGTCAGGCCGAGCTTACCGGTCAATCATCCCTGATCACCAAACAGGAATCGGTACTGGCTGCTGCCCAAACGGAGCTTTCTAAGAAGGAGCAGGAATTAAACCAGCAGGAAATGATGCTGAATGCCAAAGAGGTGGAAGCCTTGGCCGCTCTTGCCCTTGTAACAGACGAGGCACAGAAGAAAGAACTGGAGGCGGGTCTTGAGGAAATTGCTTCATACCGTACCCAGATCGCCGATGGACGGGAACAGATCGCTGATGCCTGGAATCAGCTGGCAGATGGCAGTGCCGCATTGGAGGAGGGTAAGGCTGCCATTGCACAATATCAGGAACAGATGAATGCAGGAAGTGCAGAACTTGCATCCGGCGAAGCGCAGTTAAATGCAGCTTATAAAAAGTTATTGGAAGCGCAGATTCAACTGGCTAAAGGGAAAGTAGAACTGGAGAAGGGAAAGGTACAGCTGGCAGACGGTCGCAGTCAGTTACAGAAGGGCTGGACGGAGCTTTCTGAGGGAGAGAAGGAGCTTCATGAGGCCCGTAAAGAGCTGGAAGAGGGCAGAAATCAATATGAGGAAGGGCTGAAAGAGTATGAGGATGGTCTGAGGGAATTTGAGGAAGAGATTGCCGATGCTGAGAGGAAACTGGCCGATGCCGAGCAGGAACTGGCTGAGCTGGAATCACCTGAGAGTTTTGTGCTGGGCAGGGATACCAATATCGGATATGTATGCTTTGAGAATGATTCGGGAATTGTGGATGGTATTGCCGATGTGTTTCCGGTATTCTTCTTTGCCATTGCGGCACTGGTATGTATTACTACCATGAACCGTATGGTGGAGGAGCAGCGTACCCAGATCGGTGTGTTGAAAGCTCTGGGATACAGTAAGGCATCGATCATGGCCAAGTATCTGTTTTATTCAGGGGCTGCTGCTGCAATAGGGTGCATCCTGGGATTTGTGATAGGAACATGGCTTTTCCCCAAGGTCATCTGGTTTGGTTACGGTATTATGTATCAGGTGAATTCCTTAAAGTATATATTTGACGGCCGATTGGCGGTGATCTCTCTGGTAGTGTCAATGCTTTGTTCCATAGGAGCAGCCTGGCTCAGTTGTCGGTATGAGCTTTCTACAGTGGCAGCACAACTGATGCGTCCCAAAGCACCGAAAGCCGGACAGAGAGTGCTGCTGGAACGGATTCCATTTATTTGGAAGCGGTTGAAATTCTTACATAAAGTATCCTGTAGGAATATTTTCCGTTATAAAAAACGATTCTTTATGATGATCGTGGGCATCAGTGGCTGTACGGCTCTGCTGGTCACCGGCTTTGGGATACAAGATTCTGTGGTGGATGTGTCTCATCATCAGTATGAAAGGATTCAGGTCTTTGATGTGGGAGTGCAGTGTGCTGAGGTGCCGGATCAGGAACAGAGACTTATGCTGGAAGAGGTACTTTCCGGAAAAGTATCAGAATACACTACAGTATTGGAAGCTTCTGTGGATCTGGTGGCAGAGGAGGGAAGTAAGTCAGTTTACATGGTGGCTGCTTCCGATACGGTGGATATCAGTCCATACCTGGGGCTTTATACGGAAGATGGGGAAGTGCTTTCCATTCCGGGTCCGGGGGAATGTATTGTGAATCAAAAGCTTGCAGAACAATATGGGGTGGAGATAGGAGACAACATTACCTTTCGGGATGAGGATATGCACACCATGGAACTCGTGGTCAGTGGGATCAATGTTAATTATATCTCGGACTATGTGTACTTATCAGTGCAGACTTACGAACAACAGATGGGAAATGAGGCGCCTTGCAAAACATTGTATGTCAATCTGGCAGAGGGGGTGGATGCCCACAAGCTTTCGGCTGCGCTGATGGGGCTTTCTAATGTAACATCTGTTACCGTGAATCAGGATATGATGGCACGCCTTGATAATATGCTGGGCAGTATGGATTTGATCATTCTTGTGATCATTTTGTGTGCGGCAGGCTTGGCTTTTATTGTACTTTATAACCTGACGAATATTAATATTACAGAGCGTGTGCGGGAAATTGCCACCATAAAGGTGCTTGGTTTTTACAAAAAAGAGACAGCTGCCTATGTGTTTCGTGAGAATCTCGTGCTGACCTTTGTAGGTGCTTTGACAGGGTTGGTGCTGGGGAAATATTTTCACGAATTTGTGATGGATGCGGTGAAGGTGGATATGGTATCCTTTGATGTGCGCATTAAAACGGTAAGCTATGTCTATAGTTTGTTCCTGACCATCGGTTTTGCCTGGTTTGTCAATTGGTTCATGGGCAAAAAGCTTGACAAGATCAGCATGACAGAGTCTTTAAAGTCAGTGGACTGATAGATTTAATGGCTGAGCAACAAATAAGTGGGGCGCGGTTGGTCGTCGCTACCGCGAAAGAAATGGAGGAATGGGAAATGGATGATTTTTGGAAACGAACCGGTTGGTTTGGGCTGGCTGTTGCTGCCCTGGCTGCCAGTATGGCGCTGCAGATCGTGTTAGGTGTGATCGCAATGCTTCCGGCATCCATCATAGCCGGTATGCAGGCCGGGGCACAGGGGATCACAGATCCTATGCAGATACAGGACATGGTCATGGAAAAGACTTTAGGGGCAGCGTCTGTTGGTGTGTTGCTTTATCATGTATGTTCCCTACCCATATTCGGGCTCTGGTACTATTTCGGATGCGGCAGGCCTAAGGCGGGCAATCCTGTGAGGATCTTAAAGGCAAGGGGGATCATTGCCACCCAGGTGGCAGGCTTTGGCCTGTGTCTGGTGGCCAACGGAATCGCCATGATGATCCGGTATCTGGCTCCGGCAGTATTTGTAGAATATATGGAATTGATGGAAGCAGCAGGAATGGGAGAGAATCCTCTGACCATTTTTGCGGCGGTGATTCTTGCGCCTATCGGTGAGGAAATTCTGTGTAGGGGTATTGTGCTTTACTATGGCATGAAGATGGCGCAGGGGATTGGCAGTGAGAGAGTGTCTTTCTGGATCGCCAATGTGCTGCAGGCCCTTTTGTTCGGGATTATGCACGGTAATGTTGTGCAGGGAACCTATGCGTTTGTGCTTGGTATGGGTCTGGGACTTCTGTATCGCAGATATCATAGTCTGTATCCGGCCATGCTTTGTCACTTTGCCATTAACTTCCTGTCTACCTTTGTCATGGGATATCTGTTCGGGTGGGTGCCGGAGAATCTGTTTGGCACTGTGATTGTCTTTGTGCTGGGCGCAGGTGTTACCCTGTTGGCAGTGATTCTGGCTGGGAAGAAATGTGAGGAGGTATTGCGATGAAAAAAAGTAATAACAGTATTTGCACCAAGAACTATTATAAGATCCCAATTTTAATTATATTTATGTTAGTAGCTTTGACACTTAGCGCATGCTCTTACAAGAGTGCGAAAGAGTCGGATTCAGATATTGATGAAACTTTGTCTGGCTATCTGGAAAAATATGCCACAGACACCTTTGAAGGCGATTATGTCAAGTTAGATGCTGTAGAGGGGCTGTCATATGTGTATAATGAGCAGGTATCGGACAGTGGAGAGGTGTCCGGTAGTGTTGTTACGATTTACAATCAGGGTATTCGTTGTGGCAGTTTTGACATGATAGAGTTGCCGGAGGGAGGCTTGCAAAACCAAAGGCAGTTTATGGAGTTTCATGCATGGAGAAGCTCCCATGGAAGTGTGGAACTGCAGGAACAGGAAATGATAGATGGTGTGGTGCGATATACATTCCTTATTTCTGATATGCCATTTGTCTATGGTGATACAGAGTGGCTGATAGCAGCCGGGTTATTTGCGGATACGGAAGAAGCCTGCAAAGAGTCCTACGAGGATGTGGATGTGATTTGGAGTAAGGAAGGCGCAGAATGGGGATATTGCTTCACTGTCAATAAGGCACTGATTTCTGAAAAAGCGCTGGCACAGTTGATGGAAGCTGTATCTTTTAAAGATGGAGCCTTCGAGGATACCAATATGGACAAGCCACTGTGGGCAGAAAGCGGTGTGCCGTCCTTTAAAGAGGAACATCGGGAAATTTTTACGATGGAGAATGCTTCCCATCTTGCATACGAGATTGAACTTGGCGGAGGTACCTATCGTGTGCCGGAGCATACCATTGCACTGCGTGTGGATGAGGATACCTGGGAGGTTTATTGTTATAAAGACACACTGATAGGCAGCATTACCTTATCAGATGATGGGAGTAATAAGTTTGAAATAAATATAATGGATTTCGGTGAATAGGACTGTTTTTGTTTAATGGCTTGGAGGTGCTCCCTCCGGGCCTTTGTTAGGTTATAGTTATCTGAAAGTTCTTTATAAATTCATAAATTCTTAAGATGCAAAGAGGGACATTTTGTGGTACAATCAGACTAAGGGTTCGTGCATAAGTTTTGAATCAAAAGACAAGATTAGGAACAGTTAGGAGGGGCGAAAGCCTTGGGGAGAACGGGAAATAAGGTAAAAAGTAAAGCGGAGCGGGAGGAAATCTGCGCCGAAAAGAAAGCGTTACGCTATAGAAAAAAGCATCATGGTAAGGCTTCCAAGAGATTATGGAAAGTCAGGATCAGCTCGGGGCTGTATATTGCTCCAAGCTTTCTTGGCGTTCTGATGTTTTTCCTGGTGCCGTTTCTGGTGGTGATATATTATTCGGTGGTGGATAATCCCATCACAGCCAATTTTGTATTTTTAGATAATTTTATTAGGATCATTAAGAATCTGTCTTTTCAGATCGCCGTTAAGAATACCGTGGTTTTTTCGGTGATCGCAGTACCATTGGCGGTGATTCTTTCATTGCTTCTGGCCATTGTGTTGGAGTCAAAGATACCTTTTCGAAGTCAATTCCGTACTTTTTTCTTGAGTCCATTGATGGTTCCGGTGGCGTCCGTGGTATTGATCTGGCAGGTATTGTTTCACTATAACGGTGCGGTGAATGAAGTGTTGATGGCCTTGGGTGGACCTAAGATTGACTGGCTGAAGTCAGAGTACGCCCAGATCGTAGTCATCCTGTTGTTCCTCTGGAAGAACCTGGGATACAATATGATCTTGTTTATGGCAGCCCTCGCCAGTATTCCCAAGGAGATACTGGAGGTGGCAAGACTTGAGAGTGCCGCACCGTTACAGACATTCTTTTATATTAAGGTCAGATATCTTTCTTCCACCTTTTTGTTTGTGACCATTATGTCACTGATCAGTTCCTTTAAGGTGTTTCGGGAGGTATATCTGCTGACCGGTGATTATCCTTATGATTCCATCTATCTGTTGCAGCATATGATGAACAATGCCTTTGCCTCTCTGGACTATCAGAAGCTTTCGGCAGCGGCGATCCTCATGTCCTTAGTGATGATCGTGATCATTGGTATCTTATTTATTGCAGAAAATCATTTCGGAAAGGATGTGGAAGGATGAGTAGAAGACAGCCTGTTCGAAGTGTTGAGAGAGAAATGTCTGTACTGAGACAGCGAAAGAAGAGAAAGAAGTTCTGGGCCGGCATAAGAGTGGCCATTGCTACGTGTATTGCAGCCTGTTTTGCTTTTCTCTTTCTGACACCCATCATACTTACTATCTCCAATTCCTTTATGGCGTCCTCGGAGATATCAGCCAACTACGGTACCGTATTTTCCACCACGGATACCGGTGGTAAAGTGTACATAGCAGAAAAAGTAAATTTGAAATTTATCCCCGATATGGTATCCTTCAGCCAGTATGCAACAGTGCTTTTTAAGAGCCCGGATTATCTGTTAAAGTTCTGGAATTCCGTGATCCTGGTGGGGCCTATCGTATTGTTCCAGCTGTTGGTGGCATCTTTGGCATCTTACGGATTTGCCAGATACCGGGGAAGGATAAGGGAGATTATTTTCTTTTCGTATATTATATTAATGTTGATGCCTTATCAGGTGACACTGGTACCCAATTATCTGGTGGCTGACTGGTTGGGAGTCTTAGATACCAAATGGGCCATCTGGCTGCCCGGTATCTTTTCACCGTTTGCGGTATTTTTGCTGACCAAGTTCATGCGAAGGATTCCGACAGGGGTGATAGAGGCGGCACAGATCGATGGCGCCGGAGAATTGCAGATTTATCGGCTTATCTGTATGCCCCTGTGTAAGGGAGCCTTGTGCTCGGCGGCCATATTGGTGTTTATTGATTACTGGAACATGGTGGAGCAACCGTTGATTCTTTTGAAAGATCCGGAGATGCATCCCTTGTCTGTATTTTTGAGCAAGATCAATCAGGGTGAGGTTGGACTGGCCTTTGCAGTGGCTACGATCTATATGGTCCCCAGCTTGCTTGTGTTTTTGTACGGCGAAGAATATCTGATAGATGGTATAACCTATCAGGGTGGAATAAAAGGGTAAAATGAGGAGAGGATTAAGATGATGAACGACAGCGGAAGTAAAAGAAGAGATTGGGTGAAAAATGTGGCCATTGTATTTTTATCAGTGATGCTGATTCTCACATTTTTCTCCAACACGATCATGAACTATTCTTTGCCGGAGGTGGCTACGCAGTATGTGATGCCGGGTTCCATCACGGCCAAGATCAGGGGAACGGGAACGGTAGAGAGCAGCAATCCTTATAATATTCAGGTGAATGAGACCAGAAGGGTGGAGAGTGTGCTGGTGCGTTCCGGTGACACAGTAAAGAAGGGCGATGTGCTGTTCATATTGGCGGATAAGGAAAGTAATGAACTGAAGGCTGCCGAGGAGGCGCTGGATGCTTTGATGCTTGATTTTGAATTGCAGATCTTAAGCGGCAGTATCTCCAGTTCTGTGGTGAGCAATGTACAGAGCGGCAGAACCTCTACTGTGGCAGAATACCAGAGCAGGATCGTGGCAGCAGAGGCAGAAATTGATAAATGGAAGAAGGAGATCGCAGAGATCGAGGTAGCCATCAGCCAGCTGCAGGCATTGCAGAGCCAGTTGAGTGTAAGCCGACCGGATACTAAGGAGGCTGAGGCAAAGCTTGCTGAGGCACAGGCGGCTTATAATTTGGTTGCAGATCCTGTAAATGCAGCACAAGTTGAAATAGATAGCTGGAAAGCAGAAATTGAAAAGAATCAAAAGCTGATAGAAGAGCATGATGCAAAAACAAATGGTTATGTTTCCGGTGGCGATTTTATCAATAATATTTCACAAGAAGAATATAACACAGCCGGTGTATTGATTGAGAATTATACTGAGAGAATTAACAGGAAGAGACAAGAACTGTTGGAATGGAATCCTAATTATGAAGCTGAATTGGTGCGACTAAAAGAAGAAGTTGATAAAGCACAAACAAATCTGACCAATGATCAGAATTACATTGTGAACAGCAGTAACGCTGTGAGTGTACAGCTTTCCAATTGGAATCTGGAATTAAGTGACAAGAATAAGAAGCTGGCAGAAGCCAATCAGGCCAAAACCCAGCTGTTAAGTGATATCGCATCCCAGCTGAATCTGGAAAAAAAGATGGAAAAGATCCATGAGCAGAGAGAAGAAGTGAACAGATTGCGTGAACAGGCAATGGGGGCAGAGATTCTGGCACCTATTTCCGGTACCATTTCCAGTGTCAATGTAGTTGCGGGTCAGAACACTACAGCGGGAAGTGCCATCGCTACCATGCAGCCGGAAGGCGCCGGTTATACCTTAAGCTTTTCTGTGTCTAATGAGCAGGCAAGAAAGCTGAATCCCGGAATGGAAGCCGAGCTTGTAAATTCCTGGAGATATGATGATGTGGTGGTGACGCTGAACACTATCCGCACAGATCCGTCCAATCCTTCTTCTAATAAGCTCTTAATGTTTGATGTGAAAGGAAGCGTGATGGCAGGACAGACACTGAATCTGTCTGTGGGAAACAAGAGTGCCAATTACGACCTGACTGTGCCAAACAGTGCCATCCGAGAGGATAATAACGGTAAATTCATACTGATCGTGGAGTCCAAGTCCAGTCCCCTGGGCAACCGATATAAAGCTACCAGAATCGATGTGGAAGTGATGGCAAGTGATGATACCACATCGGCTGTGAAGGGCGGTTTGAGTGGTTATGAATTTGTGATCACAACTTCTACCAAGCCTGTGGAAGCAGGACAGCTGGTGAGACTTGCAGAGAATTAAGAGGATTTGAATATCAGAAAGGTTGATAGATATGAAGAGACTTAGAAATTCGCTCTCTGCAGGCCGGAACATTCTTGGGATCAGCACAGTAATATCAATGGTCCTCTTTTTCCTATTATACAGTGTGTCATCTGTTTTGAGTAACAGTCTGGATACCCAACAGATGGCAGAGCGTTGGAGTAAGGAGAAGGATGTGGCCCAGATCAGCTGTTTCTTTTCATCGGATGCAGGAGTCAGTGTGGACAGCATTGAGTCATTCAGGCATACTCTGGATACCGCCTTGATGGAAGCTTCCATTGTGCAGGATTCTACCAATGCAGGTGCAAGGCTGTGGGCAGATGCTTACAGTGCTGAGGGCAAGATCAGTGTGAAGAGTGAAAGGGCGACTGTTTCTGCAGATGCCATCGGCATCGGCGGTGACTTTTTCCTGTTTCATCCGCTGCAGTTGTTATATGGGGCTTATTTTTCAGGGAATGATTATAATCAGGATTATTGTATTCTGGATGAAGATGCGGCGTGGCAATTGTTTGGATCCAATGATGTGGCAGGAATGATGGTCACCATTGGGGGAACACCCCATGTAGTGGCAGGTGTGATACATAGAGAGATGGGCAGGTTAAGTGAAGCGGCAGGGCTTGACAGTACTGTAGTATATGTTTCTTACAGTACGCTTGATACTTATGGACAGAACTACGGAATCAATCATTATGAGATCGTGATGCCCAACCCGGTAAGTGATTATGCATACAATTACGTAAAAGAACACATCGGTGTGCCTGAGAAACAGCTGGAAGTGGTGGAGAATTCCGGCAGATTTGACTTGCTGAGTCGGTTCGAAATTCTGGCAGCCTTTGGCACCAGACCCATGACCGGCAAGGCGATTATTTACCCATATTGGGAAAATGTGGCCAGAGGTTATGAAGATATTATAGCCTTGATCACGTTTTTGGCGGTACTCTTTCTAATGTACCCCACAGTATTGTTATTGATCTTATTTGTGATCTACTGGAAGCACAAGACATGGAGTGCAAGGACCATCTATCTGTTTCTTCGGGATAAATGGGAACGGAAGATGGAAGATGTCCGCGCAAAGAGGCTTCGCAGGAAGGCGCATAAAGATACATTTGATGACGAGGAGGAGTATATATGAGGAAATTAAAGAAGATGCTGAGTCTTTGTCTTGTTGTTGTCATGGTATGCAGTATGGCAGCATGTGGAAAAAAGGACGATGAAGAGAGAACCAGCAATGCCAATACTGCATTGGCGAAAGAAAATGTATATGCCTATGAGAAGATCGACCTGGGTGATCTGGGTGACAGTGCCAGTATCAATACTATTGATTACATCGACGGAAGAATCTATATGATGTTAGACATCTGGGTATCACAAGGTGTAGGTGTGATCCCCAGATATGGTGCTATGGTTACGCCTGAAGTAGATAAAGATATAGCTATTGAGGATGACTTTGTTGTGGATGGAAGCTTCGGCGTAGAGCCTATGATCAGCAGGAATATTTCCAGGGTATACTCCTTCCTGCCGGACGGCAGTGATGTACAGCAGTTTGATCTGGATACTGTCATTGATGAGAATACCTATTACAACTGGCTCAATCGCCCGATATTTGGCAAGGACAAAGTGTTTGCTATTGGAAATAGAGAGTATATAGATGATTCAGATCCACAGAATGTGATCTACAAGACCATTCAGGAATTGATCTGTTGGGGAATGGATGGTCAGAAGTTGTGGACAGTGGATCTTTCCCCTATGCTGGAAGACGAACAATATTACAAGTATATCAGTGAGATGGCTGTGGTAGAGGATGGTTCCATTTATGTAGTATGCCAGAGTGGTTCTGAGGCCCCTACCCAGATCATGATCATTGATCAGGAAGGCAACATCAAGGATCAGAAGGAAATCAACATATCCCAGACTAATCTGAATAACACATATGTGCGTCCGGATGGCAGTCTGCTTTTGGTATCTGCCAATGATAACTGGAATAAGTTCTTTGGCTCCATTTATGACCTGAATACAGGTGTAGAAGGGGAGAAGATTGAGATTCCCAGTACGCTGATCATGAATGGTTATATGAAAGGCGATATTACGGACTTTGTGATCACTACTACCCAGGGAATCTATACCTACAATTTAGGTGATACGGAAATGAAGCCTGTGATGGATTTCATCAATTCTGACTTTGACGGCACCTATGTAAACAATCTTGTAATGCTGGATGACCAGCACATGGTGGCAGTGTATAACGATTTTATCGATTACAAATTACAGGTTGCATACCTGACCAAGAAAGCACCGGAAGAGATCCCGGATAAGAGAGTATTGGTGATCGGTACCAATTACCTACAGTCCGATGTGCGCCAGCGTGTGGTGAATTTCAATAAGACCAATACTAAGTACAGAATTACGATCAGAGATTATTCCACCTATCAGACAATGAATGATTATATGGCAGGTTACACACAGCTAAATAATGATATCATCGCAGGTAAGATGCCGGATATCCTGGTAGTGGATTCCAATATAAAGGTGGATAATTATATCGCCAAAGGGCTGATTGCAGATGTGGGCAAATTGATTGCCGAGGATCCGGAGTTGTCACAGTTAGAGTACATGGAGAACGTGTTTGAAGCATACAAGGTAGGCGGCACCTTGTACCATGTAATTCCTTCCTTCTATGTTTATACAGTGATGGGTAAGAAATCCATCGTTGGTGACAGAACGGGATGGAATATGGAGGAGTATATGGAGCTTTCCAAGAAGGTTCCGGAGGGTGGCACCATGATGGGACAGATGGTAAGAAATAGCTTCTTCCGGCAGATCATGCAGTACTGTGGTACTGATTTCATAGACATGGCGACAGGTAAGTGCAGCTTTAATTCTCCGGAATTTATCAACATGCTGGAATATGCCAAGACCTTGCCTGAGACGATGGAGTATGATGAGGATTACTGGATGAATTATGAAAGCCAGTATCGTCAGAACCGTACTTTCCTGATGACCACTTACATCTACAGCATCAGAGATATGAATTATAATATCAATGGTTTCTTTGGAGAAGATGTAAGCTTTATCGGATTCCCCAATGAGAACAGGAACGGTTCCGTAGTCGGCGCCGACAACAGCTATGTACTGTCTTCACGTTCGGAGGATCTGGAAGGGGCTTGGGAATTCGTGCGCTACTACCTGACTGAGGAATACCAGAACAGCGAAAATCTGGATTATCGCCTGCCTGTGCTGAAGTCTGCATTTATGGAGAATACCGAGAATGCTACAGAGAAGCCTTATTATATTGACGGAAATGGAAATAAGGTGGAATATGAGGAAACCTTCTATATGAATGGGGAAAATATTCCTATCCAGCCTATGACACAGCAACAGGTGGATGAAATCATAGCATTTATTGAATCCGTGAACAGAACCCAGTACTATGATGAGGACGTGATGAACATCATTGCAGAAGAAGCGGCACCGTTCTTTGCAGGTCAGAAGACAGCTGAGGATGTGGTCGGGATCATTCAGAATCGCGTGGAATTGTATATCAGTGCAAATCGGTAAATTGAAATAGAAAAGGGCGATACTTGGTTTTTATAACCAGGTATCGCTTTTTTA
>JAFYSG010000065.1 GCA_017559435.1 Lachnospiraceae bacterium | reverse complement strand
TCCTTCTCAGGAGCAGTGGAAAAAGGGTGATCTGAACCTGACTGTTGCTTCTACTAAGGAGAAGGTGATCATGATCGAGGCAGGCGCTAATGAAGTGCCTGAAGCTAAGATGATCGAAGCGATTTATCTGGCTCATGATGTGAATCAGACTATCATTGCATTTATTGACAAGATCGTAGCTGAAGTAGGTAAGGCAAAGCATGAGTATACCAGTTGTGCTATCCCTACAGAGATGTTTGAAGAGATGAAGAAAATTGTTACTCCCGAAGAGATGGAAGTAGCAGTATTTACCGATGACAAGCAGACTCGTGAGGGAAACATCCGTCAGATTACAGAGAAGCTGGAAGAGGCTTTTGCTGAGAACGAAGAGTGGATGGCCATCCTTGGCGAAGCAGTATATCAGTATGAGAAGAAGACTGTTCGTAAGATGATCCTGAAAGATCACAAGCGTCCTGACGGTCGTGACATTACCCAGATCCGTCCTCTGGCTGCAGAAGTAGATTTGATTCCCAGAGTACACGGTTCCGCTATGTTTACCCGTGGACAGACTCAGATCTGCAACGTCTGCACACTGGCTCCTCTTTCCGAGCAGCAGAAGATTGACGGATTGGACGAGAACGAAGTAAGCAAGAGATATATGCACCATTACAACTTCCCTTCCTACTCTGTAGGTGAGACCAAGCCTTCCAGAGGACCGGGACGTCGTGAGATCGGTCACGGTGCTCTGGCTGAGAGAGCATTGATTCCGGTGCTTCCCAGCGAAGAGGAATTCCCTTATGCCATCCGTACCGTATCAGAGACCTTTGAGTCCAACGGTTCTACCTCTATGGCTTCTACCTGTGCTTCCTGTATGTCCCTGATGGCAGCAGGTGTGCCCATTAAGAAAATGGTAGCAGGTATCTCCTGTGGTCTGGTAACCGGTGAGGAAGATGAAGATTTCGTGCTGCTTACCGATATTCAGGGGCTTGAGGACTTCTTTGGAGATATGGACTTTAAGGTAACCGGTACTACCGAAGGTATTACTGCGATCCAGATGGATATTAAGATCCATGGTCTGACAAGACCCATCGTAGAGGGCGCTATTGCAAGATGCCGTGAGGCAAGACTGTTCATCATGGACACCTGCATGAAGCCTGCTATTGCAGCTCCCAGAGCAGAAGTAGGTCCTTATGCACCTAAGATCATCTCTGTACAGATCGATCCTGAGAGAATCGGTGATGTGGTAGGTCAGCGTGGTAAGACCATCAACGAGATCATCGCCCGTACCAATGTGAAGATTGATATTAGCGACGACGGTCAGGTATCTATCTGCGGTACTGATAAGGAAATGATGGATAAGGCTGTGGAGATGGTGAAGATTATTACCACCGACTTCGAGGAAGGTCAGATCTTCAGAGGTAAAGTAGTAAGCATCAAGGAATTCGGTGCATTCATCGAGTTCGCTCCCGGCAAGGAAGGTATGGTTCATATCTCCAAGATTGCTAAGGAGAGAATCAACCATGTGGAAGATGTACTGACACTGGGTGATATGGTTACTGTTGTATGCCTGGGTAAAGATAAGATGGGACGTATCAGCTTCTCCATGAAGGATGTAGCCCAGAGATAAGTTGATTCAGATAGACAAGACAAGAGAACGGTGTAGTTTCGGCTATACCGTTCTTTGTACCAAAGGAGGAAACTGTATGAGTCAGAAGTGGCAGGAGCGTTTGATAGCATTTGGATTATGTATGGTGCTTATTATATTATTGATCCCATTAATTATGATAGCACGATATAATTTCATGAGTATGGATGATTATACTTATGGCAATATTGTACATGGAAATATATCGGAAGGACAGACCTTTTGGAATATATTGCAGGTACAAGCAAAGAATGCGTATGAATGCTGGAGTACCTGGCAAGGACAGTATTTTGTTAATTGGCTGATCATGGTTTTTTTAGCACTGGGAGGCGGCGAACATTATTATCTTGTCGTGATGATTACGCTGATTCCTTTGTTATTGGCAGAATTCTTTTTGGGTTATGTGGTGTTGGGAAAAGGGTTTAAAGCCAGTTTTTCACAAGTTTGTATCGCTGTTATTCCTATGGCAATTTATCATATATCCTTTCCACCTTCTACAGCGGAAGCGTTTTACTGGCTGTGCGGTGCTGTTACTTACACTACGGCATATGCCATCAGTCTGTTTGCATTAGGATTGCTTGTTAATTTGCTCTATGTAAAACAGAACAGTAGGATGCAGAATATGGTTTCGGTGATGATATTACTGCTGTTATCCGTTTGTCTCGGAGGCAGCAATTTTGTGACAGGTCTGTTTATGCTGTTGGTTTGTTTTTTGTTTGCTGTATATGGCATTTTTGTAAAGCACAAACATGCATTGATTTATGTGATTAATTTATTAGTGTATGTTGCTTGTTTTCTGCTGACAGCGTTAAGTCCCGGTGCGTCCAATCGCAGAGCAGATACTGCTGATATGCAGGTGCCTGCGTTAAAAGCAATATTGATGTCACTTTATGATGCGGCAAAATATGTAAAGACATGGACATTGCCCTTTGTGATGATTGCTGTCTTGGCTATGATTCCGCTTTTTTGGAAGATTATAAAAAATACAAAGTTTCGTTTTCCAATGCCATTTCTCGTTTTGTTCCTGAGTTTTGGCATGTATGCTGCACAATTTACACCAAATGAGTATGCTTTGGGCTTTATCGGTGCGTACCGTGTTCAAAATATCTATCGCTTCCAGATGATTTACTTGCTGTTTGGCAGTGAATTTTATTTATTGGGATGGTTGCATAATAAATTCCCGGAGATTAATTTTACGTTGTTTCGCAAGGCGGTGAAAGGATTGCAAAAGATTCCTGCTCTTTCGGTACTGTATTGTTTGGTGATGGGGAGTGTTGTAATCTGTGCAATGTATATGAATGTGGGTTCAGCAGGTGCCTCTTACAGTGCCTTCAAAAGCTTGAGGGATGGCAGCGCGGCAATTTATTATCAAGAGTATCAGGAACGTATGGTTCTTTTAGAAGATGAATCCATTTCAGATGTGGTCGTAAAGCCGTTTACCTGTCCGCCGAGTGCCCTGTTTTTTGAAGACTGGAAGGCAGAGAATAGTTGGGAAAATGAGCATGCTGCCCAATATTATGGAAAAAAATCGATCATCGTTGAATCAAAAACTTTAAATAATAGTTTAAAATGAGGAAGAGATTATGGAATTGATGGAATTATTGATGACCAGAAGGACTTACCGCAGGTTTGACCAAAAGAAGATTTCCCTGGATATCATTGATGAAATTTTATTGGCAGCAAGAATGGCTTCCAGTGCGGCAAACAAGCAGCCATTGTCTTATGTGGTAATTCAGAATGAGGAGAAGGTGGATGCGGTTTTCTCCCATACGAAATGGGCAGGATATCTGCCTCCCGAAGAGGGACAGCCTAAGAAAGAGGAGCAGCCGGTATTGTTTATTGCAGTAGTGCAGAATCTGGACATTAACAGGGATTGTGATACGGACGCAGGACTGGCAATTAGTAATATGACTTTGGCGGCATGGAATCATGGTGTGGGAAGCTGTATCATTGGTGCCTGCAATAAACCGGTGCTTTCTGAAATGTTTGGACTGACGGAAAATCAGAAATTACATACAGTGATTGCCTTTGGATATCCCACCCATGCTAGTTATATTGCGGATGTGGAAGATAAAGCTGACGCCGAAGCGATTAAATATTATATGGATGAGAACAGAGACTATGTGGTGCCGAAGAGAAATCTTTCAGATGTGGTAAAGTATCTGTAGATTATGTAAAAGGCTGTTGGAAAAAATGAGTAAGAAAATACTTAAGCAGAATATAAAAGTGTATCTGATATGGTTCTTGGCAGTGATAATACTTACTGCATGTGGCAGTACGGAGATACCGGTATATCAGGAAACCGGTAAAAATGTTGTGTGTGAGGAAACTCAAAGCACCGCTTCGGTCCAATTATCCGAAGAACCAACAGTTTCGGATACATCTGAACTGAATACGGAAGAAGAAACGACAGAAACCGAAATTCAATTGATGATGGTCGGTGATAATTTACTGCATATGGGCATTGTTCGTACCGGAAAACAGTCTGACGGCAGTTATAATTATGATTTTCTCTTTGAAGGAATCACAGATTTTCTGGCAGAAGCAGAGATTAAGATGATTAATCAGGAGACTATTTTTGGAGGAAATGCTCTTGGTTTCTCAGGTTACCCTGCCTTTAATTCTCCCACAGAAGTGGGGGATGCCATCGTAAAAGCAGGTTTTAATGTGGTGCTGCATGCCTCTAATCATGCTGCAGATAAGAACCTGGGGGGGCTTTTGCACTGTGTGGAATATTGGAAGCAGTATCCGGAAGTAACGATAGTGGGAATCCATGGAGAGGGAGAATCGCCCATTCGGATTTTGACCATAGAGGGCATTGATTTTGCGATCTTAAATTATACATATGGGCCTAACTTAGAGACCATGCCGGCTTCTGTGAAAGGGCATTTGGATATGTTGTGTGATTATGATGAGGTTACGGGGAAAATCAATTTTACGAAATTGCATCCTCAGGTGCTTGAGGACATTGCAGAGGCCAAAGAGTTGGCTGATGTGGTCATTGTCTGTCCCCACTGGGGCACAGAGTATACTACAAAGCCTTCGGCTTATCAACAGCAGTTTGCTTTGCAAATGACGGAAGCCGGAGCGGATGTGATCATTGGCACCCATCCCCATGTGGTACAGCCTGTGGAGTGGATTGAGGCACAAAATGGTAACAGGGCACTGTGTTATTATTCTCTTGGTAATTATGTGTCTACACAGAAGAAGCCATTATGCATGCTGGAGGCTGTGGCTTGGATTAATTTTAAGGTGACGGAAGAAGGGGTGACGATCACAGAGGAAGATACAGGTGTTTTTCCTATGGTTTGTCATTATACGGCAGGTCCGGTGAGACTTGACAGTGTGTATCTGTTGGAAGAATATACTGAGGAACAGGCACAATCCCATGGGATTCTCAGTTATGGGGGTGTGGCACTTGATTGGGGAGAGTTGCAGGATTGGAGTCGGGAAGTGTTTGGGGAGTTTGTGTTGTCGGTGGAATAGTTACGCCCACACTCTGACTGAACTGTTTAATAGTTTTTTAAGAAATGTTTAGAAAGAAATTATTGTATATAGTCCTCAATAAGTGTAGTATATGAAAAGAGAAACATAAATATGGTTGCGGAAATGAGGCTGGATATGAGAGATAGATTTAATCGATTTATGCAAGGAAGATATGGTAACGACCGATTTAATCAGGTGTTGATGATTACGGCACTGGTGTGTATGGTGTTGTCTATGTTTGGGTTACGCATTTTTTATATGATTGCTATTGGAATTTTGGTCTATGCATATTATAGGATGTTTTCCCGAAAAATATATCAGAGGTCTGCGGAGAATCAATGGTTCCTTCAGAAGGAGCAGAAATTTCGTAATTGGCTGAATGGTCAGAAGAAGAATTTGAAGCAAAGTAAGACACATCACATCTACAAGTGTCCCGGCTGCAAACAGAAGATCAGGGTGCCCAGAGGAAGAGGTAAGATCGAAATCCGTTGTCAGAAGTGTGGAACGAAGTTTATCAAGAAGAGCTGACGGAGGTGCTATGTTTGGATATGTGATCGTCAATAAGGCGGAGATGAAATTTAAAGAATTTGATGTATATCACTCCTACTATTGCGGATTGTGCCGGAAGTTGAAGGAGAAATACGGTGCCACAGGCCAGATTTCTTTAAGTTATGATATGACTTTTCTGCTGATGCTTTTGTCCGGATTGTATGAGCCGGAGACCACAAAAAGCAGCAGTAAGTGTATTGCGCATCCTTTTGAGGAGCATGTTACCAGGAGCAATGTGTTTACAGATTATATGGCTGACATGAATGTATTGTTTGCTTATTATAAATGTCAGGATGATTGGGAAGATGAGAAGAAACTTTACAAGCTGCTGTACGGCAAGGCACTGGAAGGCAAGACCAAGAAGGCCAGAGAGATTTATCAGGACAAGTATCGTAAGATCGATCTTTTGATGCATGATATGGCAGAGGCAGAGAAGTCCGGTAAGGCTGATATAGATACCATGGCCGGACTGTTTGGGCAGATTATGGTGCAGATTGTGGTGTGTAAGGAAGATGAGTGGACGGAGAATCTGGCCAGATTTGCCTTTTATCTGGGGAAATTCATTTATTTGATGGATGCTTACGAGGATGTGGAAGAGGACATTCGCAAAGGGACTTATAATCCTTTAAAGAAAATCTACCATAATCCCGATTTTGAGGAAGAGTGCAGAACGATTCTGACCATGATGATGTCAGAGTGCTGCAAAGAATTTGAACGGCTGCCTATTTTGGAACATGTGGAGATTCTGCGAAATGTGTTATATTCCGGAGTGTGGTGTCGGTATGAGGCAGTGAGAGAGAAAAGAAGTAAAGTGAAGGAAAAAGACCATGAATGATCCATATCGCGTTCTGGGTGTGTCAAGGGACGCTTCGGAAGAAGAGATAAAAAAAGCATACAAGGCATTAAGCCGCAAGTACCATCCAGATGCCAATATCAATAATCCCAACAAGGATCAGGCAGAGGAGAAATTTAAGGAGATTCAGGCTGCTTATCAACAGGTGATGAAGGAACGGACAGAAGGCTATGGTTCATCCGGCTATGGGTATGGTCCGGGTAGCTCACGGGGCTATAGCGGTTACGGCCAGAGTCAGAATGGTTACGGTCAAGGGGGCTATGGTGGTTTTGGTTATGGACCCTTTGGTGGTTTCGGTGGCTTTGGAGGCTTCGGCCAAAGTGGCAGCAGTACCGGATATGAGGAAGAAACCCGTCTTCGTGCAGCCGGCAACTATATCCGCAACGGTTACTATAAGGAAGCCCGCAACGCGTTGGATGGCATGGGGCAGCAGGAGCGCAATGCCAGGTGGTATTACTACAGCGCTATCGCTCATTCGGGAATGGGCAATAATGTGGCAGCACTGGAGCACGCCAAACGTGCCAGTGCCTTAGAACCCGGGAATGTGGATTATCAGAGTCTTGTGCGCCGTTTTGAAAGTGGTGGCAGCTGGTATGAGCAAAGGCAGGCTTCTTACGGATATCCCAGCTTTGGCAGCAGTGATATCTGCATGAAGATCTGTATCGCCAATATGATCTGCAACGTCTGCTGTGGTGGCGGTATGTGCTGCGGTGGAGGATATTTGTAAAAAGACTGGGAGTGATGGTTCGCGCTACAGCTGTATTGTTATGGAACAATACGCCGTATCACCGGTATCTTACGAAGCAGATACACAATTCCTACACATAGTCCGATCAATACAAATGGAAATCCCAAACGATAAATGATGGAATACACATTTAGATTAAGACCATTTGCAATAAACAGGACCAGATGCCAGTGGAGCAGATAAATACCAAAGGTATAGGAATGAAGGAAAGAAACCACCCGCTTTAAGGGCTTACACTTCATCAGCCAGGGACTGATCTGTTGAACCAGCAGAAAAATTCCCACAGAATAGAGTGTGGCCGGCACATTGCAGTATCCTTTATACCGTTGATCGATATATCCGGCTTCCATGGAAGCAAAGTAGGTTCCGCACATATGGAGCATAAGACCTGCCAGAGCCAGTGCATAAATGGCGTATCTGGCAGGTTTTTTGATCTCATAATTATGCAGCAGATACCCGGCCAGCACATATAATAAATATTCTCTTCCCACACTGATATCCCAGGAATTGCTTAAGGTAATGCCCCAAGGCAACAGCTGGAATATAAAAGGGATCAGGCTGTTTACAAGAAAACAGATAATTGCCAGATAACTGAATATGGCCTTGCGTCTCTCTTTGGGTACTGCGGCAAACAGAGGAATTGCCGCATAAATACAAAACAAAGGTACAAAAAACCAATATACGCTAAAGGTGGTATTAAGTGTTCCGTTTATGAAACCTATCAATGTCAGGTCTGAAAGGGAACCACCTAGGCGGAGTGTGCTGAGTATGGGACTTAAGATGCTCCATACCAGAAAAGGAAACACTGTTTTCCAAAACCGCTTTTTAAAATACTCTTTTGTGGAATATCTTTCCCTGTAATCGATCAGAGTGGCTCCGGTAATCATAAAAAACACCGGCACAGCAAAATACATGACAGATTCGATGATATTGGCTGTGATCCAGTAGCGCTCTGTGCTGAAGGTCCAGAAACAGTTGTTGGTATGCAGAAACACCACCGCAAAGGCGGAAAGTACATTTAATAAAGTAATATATTCCTGTTTTTCACTCTTGTAATTCATTTTTGTCTCACCACGATTCCGTTTACTTCTACACTGCCGTCCAAGGCAATGACCAGACATCTTCTGCCGTTGATGATCTGAGTCTCCACTAAATCTGTGCGCTCCGGCTTGACCTTGACTACCACGTCCGGAGTTTTCACTTCGAAGGTTCGATTATTTATCACATTGTCCACCAAAAGAGTGGCCTTCTCCCCGGCAGTTTCATCAAAGTGCTTATCAAATGCTTCCAATTTCTCGTTTGTCACACCGCTGTTGGCAAAAAGGGTCTTCACTTCATTCTTATCCAGTACCAGAGGTTCAGGTTTTTCCTTGTGTTCTTCCACCATTTCAGCAAGCTTTTCGTGAATGGTCTTTACCATCTCCACATCGCAGGTTTCCCCCAGCGTCTCTTCCACCAGTGTCTGGAACGTCTCCTTCTGACCACCGGCAGTCAGAGGAAGCGGACAGCCAAACATCTGCTCTACAAAACCTTCCTTTAACTCCTCTGCATTCTTGGTGTAATAAAGCATACTGTGCAGATCACTGCCACGGTCGTTAAAAGCAGGGAACAGGAAAGCAGTATCCGGCAGATCAACCACCCAGTCTCTGATCCTGTTGTGAAAGGTATTTTCATCTGCGTGATAACTGAGCCCGGGCTTGGACAAATTTACCGGACAGACACACGCTAATATGTACTCGTAAATTTCGTCCGAAGCATCCTCCATTTCTATGCCGTCACTGGTCTTTCCCGGAACATCATACACATCATGGATTATCAGGATCAGATAATTTCCCACATACTCATAGGTCTCGATCACCTTGTCATAAAAAGCATCCAGAAGGATATCATCCTTCAGCTTACTGTCTCTCAGTCTTAAAAGCAGATCATGAGGTCCGCCTTGCTCCTCTGCTGCAAGAGGAAATTCCAGATTTAACATATTCTTCCCAAGTGATCCGGAATAACATTTCCTTAAGATTTCAAAATATTTAAACAGCTCCTCTTCCGGAAGTGCCAGAAAAGGCTGGCGAAACTCAGCTTTTTTATTCTTCTCTCCATCCACATAGCACCCGCAGATACGGGTAATGGAACAATTATTTTGTGTCAGAAGCTTCTTCAGTTCTGTGATTTCCTGCTTGATCATTGGTTTGTCATCCTTTCTTTTTCTAACTATCAGTATATATCAAAGTTTATTGAAATACAATCCCCAGATCACTTTTTGGCGCTTTAAGTCAAAAGGAGGCAAAAAAGCCCTATGCGTGCCGGATATTGCCGATGGCTACAAAATATTGCGATGAGTTAGTGTTGAATCAAGGCACATTTGCACCGTATAATGAGAAGGAACAAATTTTATGAGATTTTGTCAGGAAAATGGAGGATATTATCATGGAACAGCTGAATATTACATCTACTAAGGACAATGATAAGGTTTATAAAATACTGGATGATCTGATGCATGCCGACAAGGAGTTTCAGATCATGATCACTGTACCCTCCACCGGAAAAAACATTGCATATGCAGGAAAGAAGGAAGAACCAAAGCCCGTAAAGCCTGTTCGTGATCTGGAACAGGATGTAACGGATATGATACATGAGATCGGAGTGCCGGCACATATTAAAGGATATCAGTATCTAAGGGAGGCTATCATCATGTCGGTGGAGGATCCGACCATGATCAGTTCCATCACGAAGATTCTGTATCCCACCATTGCCAAGCGTTTTCAGACTACCCCAAGTCGTGTGGAGAGAGCAATACGTCATGCCATTGAAGTGGCGTGGAGCAGGGGGAGGATGGAGACTTTGGATGCACTCTTTGGGTATACGATCAATACAGGCAAGGGGAAGCCTACGAATTCAGAATTTATTGCACTGATATCGGATAAAATACGATTACAGTACAGAGAACCTTTCTAGGGATTTTATAAATTATTGTAGTCAGAAAACGGATTTTATTATATAATATCAAGGAGGACATGTATAGGCGCTAAGACAGCGCAGGTGGTAATTAGAAAAACAAGGTGGAGAAATGTACCGTATATTATTTGTGGACGATGAGCCGTTGATCAGAGAAGGTGTCTGTGAAAATGTGAAGTGGAGTGAGCTGGGATATGAGCTTGCCGGTGTGTGCGAGAATGGCAGGGAAGCCTATGAGTTTCTGCGTTGTCATCAAGCAGATGTGGTGATAACGGATATCTGTATGCCCTTCATGGATGGGATGGAACTGAGTGCATTGATTCAGAAGGAATATCCTCAGATCAAGGTGCTGATCTTAAGTGGTTACGACGATTTTGATTATGCCAAGAAGGCGATCAAGTATGGCGTGGAGGAATATCTGTTAAAGCCTATTACTTCTTATGAGTTGGGAGATGTGTTGACAGAACTCAAGGGCAAGATGGACGAGGAACGAAAGCATCTGGTAAGACAGGAGGAAATTTATTCTACATATCGTAAAGGGCAGATGCTTTTATATTCCGAAGCGTTGTTACATACGATCACAGGGACCAAGACGGAGGAAGAATGCCGCAGGGAGAGAGAAGCGGTGGGAATCGTTCTTCCGGATGGATGGTATATGGCAGGTGTAGTAGGCTTGTGCATTTATATGGGTAATCATGAATTAAATGAGGAGCGTCGCAAGGAAAGTGCTCTGATGGCTTTTATTGTATATAATGTTTCTCAGGAATTGATGAAGAAATACCATATAGGAGAGGCTTGCCAGGGAAAGGATTACAGAGTATTCCTGCTATTTGCGGCCGGTGATCCGGAAGGTGCCAAGGCTCAGATCAATGCTGTATGCAATGAGATCATAGAGCGGGTCCGTGAAATGATGGGGCTTTCGGTTAATGTGGCGTTGGGGTCCTGGCAGCAGGATCTGGGATATGTTTATCGATCCTATGAGCAGGCAGAGAAGGCACTGCTCATGCAGTATACAGTTGGAGAAAACTGTATTATCGACAGTGAGAATCCATTATTTTCCAGGAATCTGTATCCGCACTTTGACAGGATCACCGATAATTGTACCCGCCATGTGCGAGAATACGAGCCGGGCAAACTCAAAGCTGATATCTGTGAGATGGAGCAGTTGCTGCGTACCAGTGGATATATGAGACGAGAAGCAGTGGAAATACTTTTGGGTGTGAAGCAAAAGACCGACAAGTTGTTTAAGACACTTGGCTTTGAAATGGAGATTCATAAGAAAGCTGAGGAGGAGATAAGAGAAGCACCGGAGCTTACAGAAGCTCTTTTGGTTCTGACTACTTATTTGCAGGATGCTGCAGAATATCTGAACCGTTTCAGTGGCAGTGGTATGAAATCCTGTGCCTATCAGGCGTATGAGTATATCACCCAGCATTATGCTGACAGTGATCTGAGTCTCCAGGAGGTTTGTAACCGTCTCGGGGTAAGTACCAGCCGCTTCAGCAATATCTTTAAGCAGACCTTTGGCGCCACCTTTATAGATGTGCTGACTGGTATCCGTATGGAAAAAGCAAAAGAACTATTGGCTGTAAGTGAATTGAAGAATTATGAGATTGCAGAGAAGGTAGGATTTGGCGACCCCCATTACTTCAGTATTGCTTTCAAGAAAGCTACCGGTAAGCCCCCTACTGAGTACGCAAGAGAAAGGAAGAGATAAATGAAGATCAATCCGTTTCGAACGATTAAGTCTGCGTTTATTACCTGTTTTTCTGTATTGATATTGGTGAGCCTGACAATTTTTTATCAGATATCTCTGGGGTATACAAAAAATACGATTTTAGATAATTCCGTGGATTACACCCTGCGTCTGGTAAAACAGATGAACAGTGATATTGATCAGTATATAAAAAATATGCAGAATACGGCCTCTATGATGCTAAAGGGTAACGATATTCAGACCTATTTTCAGAGTGACCCCAAAGCGCCGGAAGCCCGACAGAGATATGAAAGGATATTGACGCAGTTTCAGACGGTCATTGAGACCAGAGAGGATATCTCAAATGTAGCGGCCATTTCCCGTGAGGGCAAATATATCATTAATTTGGGGGAGGATAAGCTCAATCCCTATGTGGAGTTGGATTCCGTGGAGTGGTACAGGGATACTTATCAATGCGAGGAGTATATCCTCACACCATCCCATGTTCAGTACGTGATCGAAAACAATTATAAATGGGTCGTAACTTTGAGCAGACCAATCTTGGATGATGGGACAGGAGAGCCTCTGGGGGTATTTTTCATTGACCTGAACTATAAGTTGCTCCGGGATCTCTGTGAGCAGAATAATCTGGGGCTGAACAGTTATGTATTCATCATTGATGAGGCGGGAAATATCATATATCATCCCAAGCAGCAGCTGTTGTTTCGGAATCTGACAACAGAGCGTATTGAGGAAGTGCTTCAATGTGAACAAGATTATTTTATAACGCAAGGTAGGGATGATAATAACCTTTATACCATTTCAAAGTCGGAAGAAACCGGGTGGAGTGTGGTGGGGGTAGTGTCTTTATCCTCGCTGATGCCTTATTGGAAGGAGACACAGACTACATATCTGTTGATAGCAGTGGTCCTGATCTGTTCCGGTCTATTACTGGCAGTTATATTGGCAGGAGCCATCACGAAGCCGCTGCAGACCCTGTCTGAGTCCATGCAGGAAGTGGAAAATATGGATTTTAAGGGAGCTTCTATGGAGAAGATCCCTTACAGAGAGATCAAAGCCTTGCACAAAGCGTTCAATGTTATGACACAGCGCATTCATCAATTAATGGAAGAAAATGTAGAGGAACAAAGGCAGAAGCGTAAAAGTGAACTAAAGGCCCTTAGGAGTCAGATCAACCCTCATTTTCTCTATAATACTTTGGATTCCATTATTTGGATGGCAGAGGGCGGTAAGAATAAAGAGGTTGTCATGATGACTTCTTCTCTTGCCAGGCTGTTGCGCCAAAGCATCAGTAATGATGAGGAAATGATTCCTCTTAAGAAAGAGATTGACCATACCAAAAGCTATCTGACTATCCAGAAGATGCGCTACAAAGATAAACTGGAGTTCTCCATTGAAGTAGCTCCGGAGCTTCAGAATGAAAGAGTGGTGAATCTGATCC
>JAFYSG010000064.1 GCA_017559435.1 Lachnospiraceae bacterium | reverse complement strand
TATTGTTCTAACATTTTCACAATCTCTTCAAAAGCCATGCCATGGGACGCCTTGATCAACACAGTGCTGTCCGCAGGAAGCAGTTCTTCCTGTTCCAACCTATAAGCCTCCAGGAAATCACTCTTCGTGGCAAAATAAACACACTCTTTTCCCCCTGCCTCGCAGGCTCCTTCATACATATGTCTTGCATTCTCTCCGATACAAATGATACGGTCAATGCCTGCTCCCCCGGCATACGCACCGGTCTGTCTATGCATCTTATCGGAATCTTCACCAAGTTCAAACATATCTCCCAGAATAGCAATCTTCTGATTATCAGCCATGTTAAGCAGATCAATAGCAGCCCGCATAGATACCGGATTGGCATTGTAGCAGTCATCGATTAAGGTATATTTTGCCAAAGAGATCAAATGGCTGCGACCGCTGACAGGTTCTACCTTGCGGATGCCTTCCACAATCTGCTCCTGACTTAAGCCCAATAATCTTCCTACGCAGGCTGCAGCAGCAGCGTTTACCACCATATGGGCACCGGGAAGCGTCACTTGAATGGGCAACTCTGCTGCCTCATCACAACCGCCTTCACTAGCCGGCATATGAAGCACTGCCTCACTGCCAAACAATCCCTTACTCACCACATCTGTAGCATACACTTCCTTTGTCGGGTTCTCACCCAATCCAAAGAAATGTACCGGTCTGCCCTTTACCTGTGTCACGGTCTTAAGCTTATCATCATCACCATTCAAACACACCATCCCATCTTCAGCCATGTAGTCAAATATCTCTGACTTGGCCTTCAAGATACCGTCTCTGGTCTTTAAATTCTCCAGATGACATTGGCCGATATTGGTGATCACACACACATTGGGCCGTACAATCTTGCTAAGCCGGCTCATTTCACCAAAATCGCTGATTCCCATCTCTACCACTGCTGCCTGATGTTCTTCCCTGATTCGCAGAATGGTCAGTGGTACACCGATCTCATTATTGTAATTTCCTTCCGTCTTCAGCACACGATACTTCTCTGAAAGTACCCCTGCAATAAACTCCTTGGTACTGGTCTTTCCCACACTTCCGGTGATCCCCACAAAAGGGATGGAAAGGGTAGACCGATAATATGCTGCAATCTCCTTCAACGCAGTGAGAGTATCCTCCACCAGAATGTACGCACCCCAGGTATCAGCAGCGATGCCATGCTCAGCCTCCACCTGCATTGGTGTCTTTTGGGTCACTACACAGTATGCCCCTTTCTCATAAGCCGAACCGATAAACCGATGACCATCCACCCGTTCTCCCAAAGTAGCAAAAAATAATGCTCCTTCTTCCACCTTTCGGGAATCCAATATGGCTGAGGTCACTTCAGTATCTGCTGTAATGGATGGCCCCGCAGAAGGCAGCACCAACTGACCTCCGCAAGCAGCTGCAATCTGAAATAAGCTCATATTTTTCATAACAATCACACCCCGATCATTTCATAATCCAATGGCACCATTTAGACTGTTTTAACTGCATATTGAAGTATCTTCTCACACAGCTGCTCAAAGCTGATTCCCACAGCAGCAGCCTCCTGAGGCAACAGTGAGGTAGGAGTCATACCCGGCAACGTATTGGCCTCCAGACAATAAATCTCCCCATCTGTGCTCATCATGAAATCCATACGGGCATAATTCTTCATTCGAAGGGCACGGTATACCTCTTCTGCGATGCGCTGCATCTTCTGAGACTTTTCCTCTGAGACCTGTGCCGGACAAGTCTCCACCGTACTTCCCGCTTGGTACTTATTCTTGTAATCATAAAAACCTTGCTTCGGCGCAATCTCAATCACCGGAAGTGCCTTTCCGTCCATGACACCCACAGAGAATTCCCTGCCCTTAATGTACTGCTCGATCACCACTTCGCCATCATAGCGGAAGGCCTCTGCCTTGGCCTGCTCATACTCCTCATCATTGTGGGCGATACACACGCCTACGCTGGAACCGCCACAGCAAGCCTTGACGATGCAGGGGTAGGAAATCCTACGTTCTTCCTTCTCCCCGGCTTTCAGGCGGATTCCCTCCGGTGTAGGGATGTTATGTGCCCGGAAAATATCCTTTGCGATTCCCTTATCCATGGCCATGGCAGAGCTCACATAATCCGTACCGGTATAAGGTATACCCATCAGTTCAAAACAAGCCTGAATCTTGCCATCCTCACCATTGGCTCCATGAAGAGCCATAAATACCGCATCTGCCTGGGAACAGATAGCCAGCACGTTGGGGCCAAAGAAACTTTTCCCCCCGTCCTTTCGCATGGCCTTCACCGCCTCTAAGTCCGGCGCCTGATCAGACACCGCACCAATCTGAGCTGCCCAATCAATATCCTTCTCAAAAATATCAGTGATATCGTCCTCATAGCCAAGATACACATCCAGCATCATGGCCTGATGACCGTTCTTCTTCAGTGCTTTATAAATCATACTGCCGGAACTCAAGGAAACATCACGCTCTGTGCTGGTTCCACCGGCCAAAACTACTACTCTCATAACTTAACCTCTGTTTCGTTTATACTTATAGTCTATTATAAACCATAATTGAACTAAGGTAAAGGATTCTTTTCATAGAATATAAAAAAGAACCGGGCACATCACGAACAGAAAGTGTACGATTCTTTTTCAATGAATTACATTCCTATTTTTACGATTCTCTTGAATATATAATCACCCCATCGATAATGGTATACAATGTCTCTGTAAATGTCTCCATAGGATTTCCGTCAAAAATTGCAATATCCGCATCCTTTCCCACTTCCAGCGATCCCAGTCTGTCATCCACACCGCAGATCATAGCCGGATAAATGGTCATTGCCTTGTATCCTTCTTCCAGGGGAAGGCCCGCCTTTACCGCCAACCCAACACAAAGGGGAAGGGACTGGATCAGAGAAACCGGATGATCCGTGGTGATGGCTGTCATGACGCCTGCACGGTTTAAAACACCCGCTGTCTTAAAAGCCATATTCTGGACTTCTATCTTGTTGCGACTTGCAAAATCGGGACCTACGATAGCGGGGAAGCCTTCTGCAGCCAGCTCTTTGGCAATCAGATGACCTTCGCTGCAGTGATCCAAAGTCATCCTTAAATCAAACTCTTTGGCAATGCGGATGGCAGTGAAAATATCATCTACCCGGTGGACATGCGCCTTGATAGGGATTTCTCTGCGAAGTACGGGCAGCCAGCATTCCTTGGTAAAATCCGGTTCAAATTCTTCTCCTGCCTCTTTGGCCTTTTCTTTACGCTTTTCATATGCTTTGGCCTCGGTCAGTTCTCTGCGAAGCATACCTGCAATGGACATTCTGGTAGCCGGGCTTTTGCCCTGGCCGGAGTAATTGACCTTGGGGTTTTCGCCAAAAGCCACCTTCATAGCGGCGGGCGCTTTCACGATCAGCTCATCCACTCTGCGGCCTTTGGTCTTCAGTACCGCGAATTGACCCCCTGCCACGTTGGAGCTGCCCGGACCGATCATAGCAGCAGTGATACCTGCACGCACGGCATCATCGAAAGAAGCGTCCATGGAATGGATGGCGTCTATGGCACGTAGCCACGGTGTCATGGGATCTACTGTCTCATTACAGTCATCCCCTTCCATGCCTTTTTTCTCCTCTGTGATTCCCATGTGGCAATGTGCCTCTATGATGCCCGGCATGACCAAAGCACCGTTTACATCCAGAACAGTCTCTCCATCTTCCCAACACACATTGATAGCTTCACTGCTGCCAACCTGTGCTATCTTGCCATCCACAATATGAATGGTTCCATGTTCATATTCTATACCGGTCATGGTCTTAATTCTGCCATTTATGATATACATACTCCCATCCCTTCGCCCCTATTACTTATTGGAACAGTTCCTCCGGATTCACAGGAGTTCCGTCCTTGGTCACTTGAAAATAAAGATTAGGACCTTCCAAAGTATAATACTTTGTGGGTGCAGCCACACTACCCAGTGCTTCTCCTCTGTTCACATAGCTTCCTTCTGTGATCTGTACATCTTTTAATTGCCCATAAGTGGCCTGATAGCCATTGCCCAGATCCAGTGTCACCGCATGACCGATTTCTTCATTTTCATAGATGGATATCACCTTAGCATCGGCACATACCACTACCTGATCACCCTCCAAAGCAGACAGAACAGTGGCAGGATTGTACTTGTATTGGTCCAAAGTAGCAAAATAGATACTTTTATCCATGCTATAGTACATGAGAATTTCTCCACTGACCGGTCTGACTAACCCTTGATCTGCGGTAAAATTGAGTGTTTTCATCACCGATTCTGATACGGTACTTTGGGCAGGTTTCTTTTGTGGAGTGCTGTCCTTTTCAACCTTTTCCTTTTCAGCTTTCTCTACATCTTTCTTTTCTTTCTCATCCTTATCCTTATCCTTACGCGCCAGTTCCTCTTGGTTTTCAAGGGCATTAATCTGATCCGTCAATCCCGGAATCTGAATGACATTGGAGCCTGCCGCCAACGGATCATAATCCAAGTCATCCTCCGTCACCGGATTCTGTGCCTGCTCTAAAATACTGCTCTGGTCTGTATTCTGCGGCATATTCTCAGCAATTTGTTTGGCCTTGTCATCCACATTTTCCTCCAATTGACTGAAATCGATGGTATATCCGTCATCTATATTCTCTGCGGAACGATCCTTCATATAAATCCCTGTCAGTGTCAATGCGCCCATTACCAAAGCAGAGGAGGCAATCATCACCATCCTCTCTTTCTTGATTTTATTTTTCCTGTCTCTTCTCATATTTCTTCCTCCAATCCGCCGTGTATAGCTTTCATGCCCTAATTTCAAGCCCTTCTAAAGTTCAAGCCCTTCTATCAGAAACAGCCCGGGTATTTCTCCCGCGCCTTGTTTTCTTCTACGCTTATTCTTGCCTAAAATCAGGGATTTATACTTCATTTATCAAGCAATCAAAAAAACAGACAACTGCTCCACTTCAGAGTCGCAATTGTCTGTTAATATCCCTATTGATATAGCTTTATTTTGCCTTGACTGCCATTGCCTTGTCAAACTCCGGATTGAAATAATAGAAGTTCTTGGCATCCAACTTGTCCTTGGTCATCTCCAGCGCTTCTCCAAATCTCTGGAAATGCACGATTTCTCTGGCACGTAAAAATTTCAGAGGTTCTCTCACCTCCGGTTCATCTATCATACGCAGCAGATTATCATACACCGTCCTGGCCTTCTGTTCTGCAGCAAGGTCCTCGAACAGATCCGCCAATGCATCGCCCTTAGACTGAAATTCCAGTGCTGTAAAGGGCACACCGGCTGCTGCCTGTGGCCAGAGACCTGCGGTATGATCAATATAGTACGAATCAAATCCTGCCGTTTTGGCCTGTTCCAGCGTCAGATTCTTGGTCAACTGATATACCATGGAACAGATGATCTCCATGTGGTTGATCTCCTCCGTACCAATATCAGTGAGCAAGCCACCTACCTTCTTACAGGGCATGGAGTAGCGCTGGGCCAGATACCGCATAGAAGCGGACAATTCACCGTCGGGACCGCCATATTGGCTGATGATCAGCTGTGCGGTCTTAGGACAGGTTTTAGTAATTTTTACAGGATACTGTAATCTCTTCTCATAACTCCACATCAGACGTTACCTCCTTCCCAAGGTGCCGGTCCCTCTGCCCAACCATATACATTGGTTTCAGGTGTACCGGTGATCATGGACAACTGCGTAAGCGGCTGATACTTGGCCGCATAATCCGCCAAAAGAGTCCGCCGCTTTTCCAGCAGCTCCTTTAGTAAAGACAAGCCCTTGGGACAATCCGGGTGGGTATCCAGATATAACGTCAGATCATTGATGGCAAAGCCAATCTCACTGATCTCATTTAATGCACTCTCCTGCCCTGTGGGTGCAGAGGAAGGATTATTTATCTGTTCCGCTTTATAAAATTCCAGATTTAAACTAGGAAAAATCGTGCCATTCTTCAATGCCGTCTTCCAATCATAGGGTTTACACCACTCCTGAATGGGTACCGTAGCCATAGCTAGTGCATTACAGCAAATATCACTCATAAAATGCCTCCTTTTTGCACATTCTGTTATCGTTACGGTATTATTTTTGTCAAAAGAAGAGATAATATCATGCCATTAATTGGCTTAATCGATTTTTGGCATACTCATCAGCACACACTTCATCATCCTCCATTCTTTCGTTTACCTCAACGGTTAATTTATTTGCAAAGTTTAGTTTATCGTCTCTGAGTATCTTGACAGAAAATGTCGGAATGTGTTATTCACACTTTAGAAACTCATAGAATGAAATGCAGCAGCTGATTACTTTATCTCAGCTGCTGCGCCAATTCACTGACCAACATTAACTTAACATTTGGAAGGATACGCTTGATACAAATGCACAATATTCAAATCTTCCGGCATATCCAGCCCATGCGATCCACAATCTCCATCAATCTCATGGCAGCCGTGATCCATGGCGAAGCCCACCAGAGTATTATGAGCTTTCCAATGCTCACTGATCAAGGCGCTAAACATGGCAAAGGCCTGCACGTTCGCTCTTAATTCCGACAATGCCTCTATGCTCTCCGGACCGAATTTATGCATGATAGCATCATAATTCCCATTATAGACTGCCACAAAATCATACTCATCTTTCAGGATAATCTCCGCAGCCTTGGCATTCACCTCTTCAATGGTATCATAGATAAAATAATCCATATCACGTTCCAGATAAATCTTTGCCATACTACTGTTAGTCTCAGCGAGGATAACCGGCTTCTTGCCTGCCCTGATCAATACATCAAACAGAGATTCCAGCTTGATAACAGGCTTCTCATACTTCTGAATGCCATGAACATCCGGCTGTGCTCCGGTATACATCGTGCCAAAACATACAGGCGTCACAGAAGGCATAACAGCACAAAAAGGTATCTCCAGCTCGGTTCTTTTTACGGCCTCTTTCATCAACGTGGGATATTTTCGGTAAACCCACTCCGCAATAGCATCCGGATTGTACATGAAAATCCTGTCTGCCTTTTTACCTGCCAGTTTTTCCTCAATATACTGATTCAAACATTCAGCCGGCTTCGCTGCACATTCCGGTGCTTCAACACCCATGGCCAGTGCCAGAGAAGCACAAAGGGTATCTAATGATAGGTCGTTTAACTTCTCACTCATTTTATCAAGTTCCTTTCAGTCATTTTCTGATTTTTCAGAGAAGCAAAATTGCTTCGCGGCAAACGCAAAGCCATCTGTTTCTTTTTATTATACATGTGAAAATGCAAAGCGTCAACAGGCCGATTACTTTACTCTCAGCTACTGCGCCAATTCATTAACCTGTTTTAATACAGTATCAGGGCGTATTTTCATTTACTTTGAGGAAATGTAAAGACAAATTCACTTCCTTGATTTATTTTGCTCGTAACGCTTATAGTTCCGTTATGACAATCTGCAATCCATTTTACCATTGAAAGCCCAAGCCCCATACTGTTGCTTTCGTTTACTGTTCTCGATTTATCGCCACGATAGAAGCGATTCCATATTAGCGGAAGTTCTTCTTCGTCTATTCCGATTCCGTTATCCTTTACAGCAAATATAATATTATCGTTCATTTTCTGCAAACACACTTTTATCGTTCCGCTTGCTTTACTGTATTGATACGCATTTGCAATTAAATTGATAAACAGCCTTGCCAACAGTCCTCTATCTGCCTTGGCAACAATCCCCGATGTAATGTGTCTTTCTATTTGTATATTTGTCTTTTGTATTGCCTCTTGTTCGTCACATACAAAAGACAAAAGCTCACTTATATCTGTCTCTTCAAATTCAGTATGAATAGTATTCGTCTCCATTCTTGACAATGTTAATAGTTCTGTTACCATTTTTTGCATTCTTTCGGCTTGTCTATTGACAACAACAACTGTATCAGTATAATCCTCAATCGTTTGGGCGCAGGATTTTGCGTACTCACACTCGGAAATAATAACAGCAATCGGAGTTCGCAGTTCATGTGAAATATCGGAACTAAATTGTTTTTCACGGACAAGCGTCTGTTCTATTCGGTCAAGCATTTCATCAAATGTATTGGCAAGAGCATGGATTTCATCTTTTTTGTTTCCGATTTGAATACGTCTTGATAAATCATTGCTCTCAGCTATATCTTGGGCTGTTTTTCTTATTTTTTCAACGGGTTGAAAAACACGCCAAACGATAAAATAAGCTCCAACGGACGCCGCAATAACAAGTGCGATCATGAGAAATGCACCTCGCTGTAAAATTGAGTTAATAATGCGCATCTCATCATCCAACAAAGCAACCCCCTTGATCCAATAAGTTTTATTTTCAAATGAAACTGATATATCATGCTCAATATAAAAACAATCCTTGGTGTCATTTTCTCTTACTTTATCTCCAATAAAATTGATTGGCATCTCTGTCAGAACATTTGGAAGTTCGCCTTGCAGAACATTACCCTGTGCATCAAAAATGATTCTGTGTACACCTCGCTCATAAAAATGTGCACCGGGCGAAACCACTAATTCATTATTACGGACAGAAAGTTTTTTTGAAAACTCCTTTACTGCCGTTTTAATATTTGTACTTTGATCTCGTGTCAAAATATCTTTGGAAACTGCATGTAATGCAACCATTGCAATAAGCGAAATTACAAAAAATGAGAGCGTAAACCATATTGTGATTTTCAGTTTTAATGATCTTTTCATTACTCACACCTGATAACATATCCCATACCGCGCACTGTATGTATCAACTTTTTCTCATAACCTTCGTCAATCTTTTTGCGTAAATATCGGATATAAACGTCAATTACATTCGTACCGCCAGAATACTCAAAATTCCATACATGATTTTCTATTTTTTCCCGCGATAAAACGGTTCCTTTATTTCTTACCATGTATTCCAGAATTTCGTACTCTTTTGCAGATAATGAAATCTCTTTTTCTGCTCTGGTAGCAGTACGCAAATTTGTATCAACTATCAAATCTCCGATAATAAAAATGTTTTTAGAATGCCCGACAGCTTTACGTGTCATAACTCTGATTCTTGCGAGTAGCTCATCAAATGAAAAGGGTTTGATCATATAATCATCGGCACCTATATCAAGCCCCTCAACTTTATCTTTTATTGAATCTCTTGCAGTAAGCAGTAAAACGGGGGTTGAATTATCTTTTGTACGCATTACTTTTAGCACTTCAATCCCCGACATTACGGGCATCATAATATCCATTATGATAGCGTCAAATTCTCCTACCGAAAGATACAGTAATGCTTGTTCTCCGTTGTAGCAACTGTCAATGTTATATCCTTCATTTTGTAATCGTTTTGTTATTACTCTGTTTAAGTCCTTTTCATCTTCTACTACAAGAATTCTCATGTTTTCTCCATAAGGCAAAAACTACATTGCCGCTTTGTCTTACATTGATATTGTTATTTGGCTTGTCTTTAATCGCTACTATTGGCAGGAGTATGATCAGCTGCAAGTCTGAAACCTACCGTTGCAGAAGGGAAATCCTTTCTGCCCTCGCCACGATATGAAAAAGTACAGCTTCGCGATGTGGCATACCATGAACCACCGCGGACGGCATAACATGAAACACCTTTTTCAACTCCGTTTTCAGCAACGATCACAGACGATGTAATATCCCAACAATTTCCCGCCATATCGTAAAGGCCGAGCGAATTAGGGGCGTATGTATCAACGGGAGTTGTATAACCACCATTCGCACTTACGATTGCATACAAATCAGTTTGCAGGAAATAGCCTTTCGTTGCGGTTCCGCCATGATTAGCCCAGTTGGAGACACCGCCGTTTGCACGGATAGAAATACATTCGCCAAGTGTTTCCGATGCACCGGCAAAATCACCTTTTATATAATTGACAATATAATCTCTGCCGTACTCCTTAAACAGTTTTGCCGCGATTACACCGTTAAAATTAAATGAAGTTGTAAGTTCGCACGTGGTCGCATTATAGCTTGGTGTTTCCTTTCCATTTGGGTACTTCACAGAAGTATCGCCGTAATACTCTCCCCTAGCGGCGTTTTCCCATTCAGCTTCGGTCGGTAATCTGAATGTCCAATCCTCATATTTTGATGAAAGCCATTCACAGTAGCTTACTGCATTACTATACGAAATATTCAATACGGGATGATCGGCTTTTCCCTCGGGGTATGTACCATTTATCCAATAACTCGGAGCCTTATGCGAGGTTTCGGCAATGAAAACAGCGTATTGAGCATTAGTTACTTTATATGCACTCAAATAATAGTCATTTTCTATTGGAGAAAGTTCTCCATCTGTTGTATTCGTCAAGTCGTGACGGAAAACGAAATCTGGTCTTGCTTCAATATGAACCAATGAAGCAATATGTTCATCTGTGGTATCTTCCGCAGAAGGTGTAGTTGTTTCCTCTGCGGGAGGCGTAGTTGTTTCCTCTGCAGGAAGTGTGGTTGTTTCCTCTGCAGGAGGTGTGGTCGTTTCTTCTGCGGGAGGCGTAGTTGTTTCCTCTGTGGGAAGTGTGCTTGTTTCCTCTGCAGGAAATGTGGTTGTTGTTAAGCTATTGGTAGACTCTTCAGTATCGGGCGTGTTGGAGGTGTTTTGATCGCATCCCGTAAAACCTATTCCCATACAAGTTATTATGGCTATGCAGAAGATGAATGTAATAAATCTTTTAATCATAAATGTTCTCCTTTTTACTTTGTGGTAGTAATAATATACAACACAAAGATTAAAGCAAGATTAGAGAATTTATTTTGGCATATCACAAGTTTTCTTTTTTCGCTTGTCAGTAGGCTTGTTCAAAAAATTAGGAATTCACCAAACACGGATCAAGCGAACAAAGTCAATAAACTTTATGGAATATTCTCTTTTGCCCATTTGGTTCATTGTTATGGAAAGTCATTGCGATAACCAAAAGCCTCCCGAGTCACACGCCCCCAGGAGACTTTTATTATCATATACCACTCTTATTGTAGCTTCTACTCCTGCTCCTCTTTCATCTTAGCAATCTTCGCCGCAATAATCGAAGCCAGCATCTCCTTAGGCACCACCATATTGGCACTGCCGGGATTGATGATAAAGCCCAGCACAGGGCTATCCTTGCGAAGGAGCATGGCCGCATATTCCTCAGCACCCAAGGCAATAAACGGTGCATCCTCTTCTTTCCGGAACTTGTCAAATTCCATCTTGTCGGTAAAAGCCACAAAGAACTTCTTCCCATCCGGTGCAGACAGCATGGGAAGCTGAATTTTACTTCCCGGTGCCGGCTTTTTCTCACCGTTTTCGTCAACCACCGGTTCGGGAGTGATCATGGCCGGAGACATGTATTTGGCTTTCATCATCTCTGATACAAATAAACTCTTATGCTCCGGGGATGGGTCTGCTTTTAAAAGCTCCATGCTTCCCACTAGCATAGGATTGGAAGTGATTTTATTAAATTCCATATGAATTCCTTTCTGTCCGGCAACCAAAGACCACCTGATCATTCTGTAAAGCAAACGCACCTCGTCATCATACAGCAAGAGCCACCGGAGTTACCGGACATCCCCTGTGCATTCGCAGTTCGCGTAATATACTTTGTTATAATTAGTCTGCTCTATTGTAGTTGATTAAGCATCCCTTCAAGAGGATTTGGCACTCTTCATCGGTAAGCTCACCCAGGCGAAGGTCAAATTCCTTCATAGCAGGTGCTTCGCCACCTTCAAGCGCCACCTCGTCAATCACTACCACATAAGCCTTGATCACTTCAGCCTTCTCTTCCACAGCCTTCTTGATACCGGGAATGTAGATGTAATCCAGGTTCTTGAAAGGCAAATCACCTTCTTCAATCAGGAAAGGCAGCATACCCCAGTTGATCAGGTTGGAACGATAGCGCTTGGTTGCATACTCGTTGGCAATATTAGCCCAGCCGCCCAGCACTTTCTGACAGGATGCAGCCTGTTCACGGGCGGAGCCGTCACCGGGTTTTACGGCAAAGATGGTAGAACCAAAGCCCACATTGCCCCTTTCCATATCCGGAAACATGGTGTGAATGGTATCACATACTTTTTTCAGCTCCAGTTCAGGGCAAGCCTCTACAGGACACTTGCCTTCCATCACAGCTTCCTGAGCAGCGCGGATCTCTTTGGCACGACCTACATAAGCAGGATCCTTACGGCTCAGTGCAAACTCTGCCAGTCCCAGAGGATTGGAACGGTAGGAAGAGGTCTCACCGGAAGGGATCAGTTCGTCGGTGGTGGTCACGGGATCGTGGATCTCACTAACTACACGCAGTACCAGGTTTTCGGGCAATGCACACATTGCAGGCCAGTCCTTGATGTTGGGTCCTAACTGAATCTCCACATCGGGATCTGCCTCGCCCTTGGAATCAAATACCCGGTTGGCGTAGATCTTGCTGTCAAAGTGGTATTTGTATTTGCCAAATTCTCCGTCAAAGTCTGTTGCAGGGGTCAGCACGCCCTTGTTGGCTGCGGTGGCAGCGATAGAACGGGCATCCATCAGGGCTACAGAAGAGATCTGGCCGCTCTGCAGCTTACTTCCCTCACGGTTGGGGAAATTTCTGGTAGAGTGGCGGATACTGAAAGCGTTGTTGGCAGGGGTGTCACCTGCACCGAAGCAAGGACCGCAGAAAGCAGTCTTCATCACAGCGCCGGTCTCTAAAATGGTAGCGGCAGTGCCGTTACGGATCAGTTCCATGTATACCGGCATGGAGGCAGGATATACGCTCAAGGTAAATCTATCAGAACCGATATACTGACCCTTCAGGATATCCGCTGCGGCACAGATATTTTCAAAACCACCGCCGGCGCAGCCTGCGATGATTCCCTGATCTACCATGAATTTACCGTTGACCACTTTATCTTTCAGATGGTATTCTACAGCACCGTCCAAACTTACCAGAGCTCGCTTCTCTGTTTCATCCAGAATATCCATCAGGTTGGCATTCAATTCTTCGATGGTGTAGGTATTACTGGGATGGAAAGGCATAGCGATCATAGGTCTGATGGATGACAAGTCCACCTTTACCATGTTATCATAATACGCCACTTCACCGGGATTTAACTCGGCGTACTCCTCTTTTCTGCCGTGAATCTCGTAGAACTCTTCAATCTCAGCATCGGTTCTCCAGATGGAGGATAAGCAGGTGGTCTCTGTGGTCATGACATCCACGCCGATACGGAAATCAGCGCTTAAGGAAGACACGCCGGGACCTACGAACTCCATCACTTTATTTTTTACAAAACCATTTTTAAACACAGCGCCGATGATAGCCAGAGCTACATCCTGAGGACCTACACCCTTTACCGGCTCTCCTGTCAGGTAGATACCTACCACACCGGGCATATTAATATCATAGGTCTGGTTTAACAGCTGTTTTACCAGCTCGGGGCCGCCTTCTCCCACTGCCATGGTACCCAGGGCACCGTAGCGGGTGTGGGAATCACTTCCCAGGATCATCTTGCCGCCACCTGCCAGCATTTCTCTGGCAAATTGGTGGATGACTGCCTGATGAGGTGGTACATAGACGCCACCGTACTTTTTCGCACAGGAGAGACCAAACATATGGTCATCCTCGTTAATGGTTCCACCTACTGCGCACAGAGAGTTGTGACAGTTGGTCAGAACATAGGGCATGGGGAACTTGGTCAGCCCTGACGCACGGGCAGTCTGAATAATCCCTACAAAGGTGATATCATGACTGGTCAGCTTGTCAAATCTGATCTTCAGCTTTTCCATGCTGCCGGAAGTATTGTGTGCTTGGAGAATACCATAAGCGATGGTATTCTTGGCAGCATCATGTTTCGTAATACTTTTTCCTGTTTTTGCCGTAATGGCGGTTGCTGCTTCATGACAATCTTCGATGATCTCCACACCGTTTAACAGATAAGCTCCGCCTTCTAATAATCGTATCATGGCTTTCTCCTTTATTTTGTCTGTTTGTTGTTTCTTTTAGTTCTTTGGCTCATCACTTGCTTTTATATGCAGATGAATGGCACCACCCTCATATCCGGCCGGCCCTACAATCTGTAAAACCTTTTTCTCACCTTCAATGTAATCCTTGTCATAGAAATGTACATGTCCTGCCAGCACCAGTTCTACCGGGCTATCCGCTGAGGTAGTCAAGTCCATAAATTGCTGTGAAAATTCATCCGGATAAATTCCGCCATAATTGCCGCCTCCCAGAACCACCGGACTGCTCCATACTTCTCTGGCACGTCCCAACACAGACTGGGTGATCAGGGGCACATGTAACAGAACGATTACCTTTTTCTCTGTGCACAAAAGCTCCTCATACTTTGCAAGCGCCTCCTCATGCACCTGATCGCTGCTGTTATCCACAGCAATAATCCTGATTTCTCCCATATCAAGGCACTGTATCTCCGGGCAATCATTCATATAGGGTGCCAGCCGTGGCCGATACTCTTCTATAGCAGTCTGGGTCATATACTCCCATGGTTGCGTCCAGTCATGGTTCCCGGGCGCGTACAGATAAGGCTTTTCCAGCTTTTTTAGCTGTTCGTCCAGCAAAGTAAGATTGCCCCCGGTGGGCGCAT
>JAFYSG010000063.1 GCA_017559435.1 Lachnospiraceae bacterium | reverse complement strand
GAATTTGACACCAGAGAGAAGCGTGAAATAACGATCAACTTTCCTCTTTACAGTGAAACCAAGGAACTTTACATTGGGCTTGAAAAAGAGGCATTGGTAAAGGAAGCCAGCCCGTATAGAAATCATAAGCCCATCGTGTATTACGGATCCTCCATCACAATGGGAGGCTGTGCATCCAGACCGGGAAGATGTTACCAGAACATTGTATCCAGAGAGTTCCATTATGACTATATCAATCTTGGTTTTTCCGGCAGTGCTCTGGGTGAGGATGCAATGACAGAGTATATTAAGGACCTTGAGATGTCTGCTTTTGTGATGGATTATGATCACAATGCACCCACACCGGAACATCTTAAAAAAACCCATGAAAAGATGTTTCAGGGGATCCGCAATGCCCACCCTGATATTCCCATCATCATCATGCCGATGCCGAAGAACAAACTGACAGAAGTGGAAAAGGAACGAAGCAGAATTATTCAGACAACTTATGAAAATGCGGTTTCAAAAGGTGATAAGATGGTATCTTTCATCGATGGAAAGATGCTTACTGCCATGTGTGGAGACGAAGGCTCCATAGACGGTGCACACCCCACAGATTTTGGATTTGCATCTATGGCGAAAGCTTTATGCGAGGTTTTGAAACAGTATGATTTGACCAGGTAAAGCGGGATAGTGAATCTTTGATGTAAGAAAGGACTTTTTATGATGAAAGTTACTGGGAACTTGTCAGACGGCGAAATACTGGAGTTGGAAGATAATGCAGTCAAAACGTACAAAAGACTTGCGTTTGCGGCAACGATCAATGTGTTTGATAAATTGCATATAGGACATGGAACAGTAGGATATGCAGCTAATTATATTGTTATTGATGCCACAAGTATATATGTATATGAACATGGTAGTTTATTAGTAACTTATGAACATGGTCTGACAATTGAAAATAATATTCATGTAAGAATTTCACAGGATGCAGCAGCAACCGTAAAAATTTACATTATATCCAGCGGGAGAGCGTATAGATCCGAAGATATTCATTGGTTTGGCAGTAATGGAATGATTTTTGCAAAATCGGAAGGTTCGGAACTCACGGATTGCGTGCTTTCATGGACATGCCCAAGATATTCTGCTGATATTTATGCATTTGGAGACAGTTACTTTGGAATTGGTAATTCGACAAGATGGATGTACCATTTGCTTTCTGATGGACACACAAACATTTTTTTGGACGGTTATGGAGGCAGAAATTCAGAAGCTGCATACCGCCATGCGGTTAACGCTTTGAAACACGGAACACCTAAAATACTATTATGGTGCCTGGGGATGAATGATAAAGACGATGAAGATGTTGTCAACAGTAGATGGAACAGTAACTATGACAACATAAAAACATTGTGTGAATTAAAGGGCATTGAGTTGGTGCTTGCAACCATACCGTCTACACCGAAAAGGTCTAATAAATACAAAAATGAGATCATTAGAAAAAGCGGGTATCGTTATATTGATTTTGCCAGAGCAGTTGGCTCAGATGATGAAATCGGTGAATGGTATGACGGAATGCTGAGTGAGGATTTGGTTCATCCTACGGAATATGGAGCGTTGGCATTATATGGGCAGGCAATAGCGGATTTACCTGAATTGATGAATTGCTAGTTGTGGAGGATGGTATGAAAATTTTATTATGTACAGGTGACTCTCATACACAGGGCCAAGGGCAGGATACGTTTTTTGATCCGTTTCCTGAAAAACCAATAAAATCTTATGATTTGGTAAATGGCACGGGATTAGGTTTTCGAAGATTATATGACAGTAATTGTTATGTGAATCTCATCAGGCATTATTTATATGAAAAAACCGGTTCCATGGAAGAAGAAGTACAAGTTGGATTTCTGGAAGAGTTAAAAGGTGAGGTTATTTTTGATTGTGAAGGCAGCGATATGTTTGTGTTTACGTTTGCGGAGGGAAAAGAAGAAACTTTCGTTAATGTGTATACAGACGGCGAATTTTACAGGCGTATCCGTTTCTTTACTCCCTGCCCACGTTGGGATGATTGGTCAGCGCGGGATTTGAAGATCATGTGCAGCGGAAAGAAAGAAATCAAATTCGTTTTGGAAAGCGGCAGAGTGCGGTTTGTGTCTGGACGCAAATATACAGGCACCCATGCAGTCATCAATTGTGGTATTGGAAGCTGTAATTGTAAAAGTTTTACAGATTGGACACTTTCACAATTGATAGAAGATTTTGAACCATATATGTTTATTGCAGAAGCACATACCATAAATGACTGGATCAGTGGTAAAACAGTTGAGGAATATAAAGAGCATTTAGGAACGATGCTGGATATTATGACAAAGAATTCACAGCATACGGTGCTTATGACAGTTTCTCCTGTTTTAGGTCCTCAGAAGAGAAGTGGGTTCGAAGCATATAATACGGCGGATTATTACGACAATTATGTCAATGCTTCCAGAGAAGCGGCAATGGATAGGAATATTCCCATAGTGGATGCAAATGAAGAATTCAAAAAACGTCTCAAGGGACTTCCCGAAGAGGAAATGCACAAAGAAATGTATAAAGATGTGTGGCATGTAAACAGCAAAGGTCACAAAATATATGCAGAGGAAATTATAAAGGAGGTAGAAGCATTATTATGATCAAGGGAATTGAGCACATTGCAATCTGTGCAAAGGATACCAAAACATTGGCACATTGGTATGTGGATGTATTTGGTTGGAAAATCGTAGATGACAACGGAAAGGGAAATTATTTCCTGAAAGCAGCGGATGGCAGTATGGTTGAGGTGATGCGATCTAATGGAGAAGATTTCACATCAAGCCTGTTTGAAGGAGGCATTCGCCACATTGCTCTTAGCATCAGTGCCTATAATTTTGACGCAATGGTTGCCAAATTAAAAGGCGTAGGTGTGGAGATCGTTTCGGATGTTACCGTTGCTGAAAGCGGCGTTAAGACCTTTTTCTTTAAGGATATTGAAGGCAATATTTTTCATCTTATTTATCGTCCGGTTGCACTGTAATATCAGTGCGACCGGCTTTTTTTTCTATAACTTTTGGCAGACAGTCCGGTAGCCTGTTTAAAGACCCGTCTGAAATAATTACAATCCATGAATCCGGAGAGCCCTGAAATCTCCTCCACAGGTTTATCGGTTGTAAAAAGGAGTTCTTTGGCTTTTTCAATGCGCTTTAGGCGGATGTATTTTGCAATGCCGCCGGGCATGGCCGATTGGGTCAGGTCGTAAAGGACAGTCTTGGAAATGGAAAATTTCTCGCAAATGGACTGTACGGACAGGTCTGAGTGGAGATTTTTGTCAATATAGTCAAGAATGGATTCTAAGGTCTCTTCCTGTTTGGTGGAAACGATTTTCTGTAAAGATATGTATGTGGTAAATACGTTCATGATCTCAGAGATTGCCTCTAGCTGCGAATTGGTTTTATAAGGGACAGTCTTTATCTTTTTGGCAAATTCTTCGAAATCCAAAGGGTAATTCTCGCATTTTAGTCTGGCTTTTTTGGCAAATTCAGGTCGGTTCTTTATATTGGTTATCTGACCAAACATAATATAGCCAATGGTAGTATTATTTTCATATAAAGGAGCAACCACCTCAGTCAGTCCGGCATGGCAGGTGTAGACGATCAGGCGATTTTGTCTGCGGCATTGGTCGCAGGCATGGCTTGCACTTGCAGTGCATTTTTGGTGAATCTGAGGGTTTTGATTCATCATATCGCAGAAAACGGTGTGCTTTACAGGGTAAGAAAAGATCTCGTTGAAGGCATCATCATAGATGACCATGCGGATCTTGGTCAGTTCATAAAAGGATTTCACCAGCTTTGTCAGTTTGTTGATATTAATATCTAAGAACATAAAAATCCTCCTAAATCTTGCGGACAATTTTACAGTTTTCAACACGATTGTGACTTTTATTATATCATAATTCATGATAAAATCAAGAAAAAATCCGGACAAGGAGAGAAACATATGAAGATAACTAATGTTGAAGCAATTATTGTAAAGCAAAAAGAGATCGAGTTGATCGGTGACGGAAGTCAGGATACTGTTGTGGTCAAGGTATACACCGATGAAGGGATCACAGGTATCGGTGAGGTGGATTCTTCCCCTTATGTAGTAAAAAGTGTAATTGAAGCTCCCGCTTCCCACATGGTATGTATGGGATTGAAGTATGCTGTAATCGGTGAGGATCCCTTTGATGTAGAGAAGATCTGGCACAAGATGTACAATCTGGCATATTATCATGGACGCAGAAGCGTAGTGATCCATGCTATGAGTGGAATTGATATGGCTATCTGGGATATCATGGGTAAGAAGACTGGTCTTCCTGTACATAAGCTTCTGGGTGGTTCTTTCAGAGACAGCATTCAGGCATATTGCAGCGTACTGATGCCCTCTACAGAAGATGAGATCAAGCGCATTGCCGACACCTATCTTCCTCAGGGATACAAGGGAATCAAGTTCGGTTGGGGTGCATTGGGTCAGTCTGAGGAGAACGATCTGCGTCTTGTAAAGACAGCCAGAAAAGTAATGGGCGATGATGCTGAGCTGATGATCGATATCGGTATGGCATGGAAGGATTTGAAGGGAGCTATGAAGCTCTGTAATGCTTTTAAAGATTATGGCGTATACTGGGTTGAGGAACCCTTTAAGCCGGATTATACTGAGCAGTATAAGAGACTGTGTGAAAGCACCGACATGAGAATCTCTGCCGGTGAGGAGATCGGTACTCTGTTCGAGTTTGATGAGTTGATCAACCATTGCGGTATTGATATTATTCAGCCGGATATCAGCCGTTGCGGTGGTATTACCATTGCCAAGAAGGTTATTGATATGGCTTATAAGAAGGGCATTACACTGATCCCTCATGCCTTTAAGACAGGTATTTTGATGAGTGCTTCCTTACATATTATTGCAAATACACCCAATGCTCTTTGGTTGGAATATGTAAATCAGGAAACAGTTCTCAGTAAGAATTTGGTAAAGAGACATTTCACCATTGATGATAAGGGTGTAGTGACAATTCCTACCGCTCCCGGACTTGGTATCGAGTTGGATGAAGAGGTACTGGAATATTACAGAGTTGACGCATAATTAGGACAGGAGGCTGCACAAGGTGGAACAGGCAGTGATATTAGAAAAGGTAAAAGAAGCATTAAGATATAACAAAATGGCCTATGACGCTGTGCGAAAGGGATTTCGGCGCGGAATGAGTGAGAAGGATGTGAAAGCTCTGATCACTTCGGCTTGCGGAAATATCTTTTTTACCGGTGACTTTGTAGGCGGTGCCCGTTCCGGCGAGGTAGAAGGTGAGGCAACAGACTATATTCTCCGGGAAGGAGATACGCTGATACTGGATCTGCAGTTTCAGTATGAAGGAGTCTGGACTGATACCACCCGCACATTTTTCATCGGAATGCCTGACGAAGAAGTGAGGGAAGTCTACGATATGGTATGCAGAGCCAAGAAGGCCGGAGAAGCAGTACTGAAGGAAGGGGTACGTGCCTGTGAGGTGTATGATGCTGTAAGAACTGCATTTTCACCGTACGAAGGGATGTTTCCCCATCATGCCGGACATTTGTTTGGCACTGAGCCCATGATGCAGCCTCAACTTCTTCCGGATAAGGATGGGGTTCTTAAGACCGGGGATCTGGTGACATTGGAACCCGGTCTTTATCCGGAAGGAAGATTTGGTATTCGCGTAGAAGATAATTATGTCATTACACAAAGCGGATGCTGTAATTTGTTTGATTATTCCATTGAGTTAAAGGATTTTGTGTTATAAAGTAAAGAAGAGAGGTAGACGAAAGTTGAAAGCAGCGGTATGGACTGACATACATAAAATAGAGATCCGTGAAGTTCCCACACCTGTACCGGGAAAGGGAGAGGTATTGGTCAAGGTAAAAGCGGCCGGTGTTTGTGCCACAGATGCCCATATTATCTCAGGCAGTTTTGCTCATGCCACCCCCCCTTGTATTTTGGGGCATGAGATCTGCGGTGAGGTTGCGGTTCTTGGAGAAGGCGTGGAAGATGCAAAGGTAGGAGACCGTGTGATCATCAATACCATTATTTCCTGCGGAAAGTGTGAGTATTGTAAGAGCGGAAGAAACGAAATGTGCTTAAGCGGCAGCGAGATCGGTTACAATCCTCATGACGGTGGTTATGCGGAATATATGGTGGCACCGGAGCATTGCCTGGTGAAAATCCCTGATTGTATTTCCGACAAAGAGGGAGCCATCATTGAGAGTGCTGTTTGCCCGGCCGGTTCCATTCTGCGCTTTGGCATGGAACTGGGAGCAACCGTATTCATTCAGGGCGGTGGTCCGGCAGGAATCGCTTATACCCAGCTTGCAAAGGCCTGTGGTGCAGGGAAGGTGATCGTATCTGTACGAGGAGATGAGCGAATCGCTTATGCGAAGCAATTTGGTGCAGATGTGGTAATTGATGCGATGAACGAGAATGTGCTTGCCCGCGTTCTGGAAGAGACGGCCGGTGTGGGTGCAAAGTATTCCATCGATGCTGCCGGAACCGTTTCCAGTATTGATCTGGCCATAAAGGCAGCAGCAAACGGCGGAGAAGTATTTTTCTATGGAATTCCCGGAAAAGATGATCAGATTCCTTTCCCGGTAACCGACATAGTACTCAAGCATCTGAATATTCACGGTTGTTGCGGTAATTACCTGACCTGGGAGCCCTTTGTCAATTTGATCGCAGGTGGCAGATTCAATATCAAAGATATGGTTACCCATGAATTTAGATTAGAGGATTTATCCAAGGCTATAGACTTGATCAGATACAAAGACAGAAGTCTGATCAAAGCGGTAATCGTAATGGACTAAATACGTGAATGAGGAAGGAGTGAATCCAAATGGCTGATTACAAACCAACAGGAGCGTTTGGTGTATTGCTTACACCATTTAATGAAAATGGCAAGGTGAATTATGAAGTGTTTGACCGGGAAGTGGAATTTTTGGCAAGCAGTGATATTGACGGACTGTTTCCCAGTGCCACCACCGGAGAATTTGTGCATCTGTCACCGGAAGAAAATATGGAGATCTTAAGAAGGACTGCAAAGGTAGCAAGAGGCCGCAAACAGATGGCAGCGGGTGCCTGCAGTTCCAACATTGATATTACTCTGGAATATCTGAAAGTGGCGGCAGAGTGTGGGTATGATGCGGCGGTAATCTGCGTTCCCTACTACATTACCATGCCTCAGGAAGATGTGTATGAGTATTTCAGACGCTTGGCGCGTGCGAACATCACAAAGATCATTCTTTACAACATTCCCATGTTTACGGGAGAGATCAGCATGAACACCTTCACCAAGCTGTTGGCAGAAGAAAATATCGTAGGAATGAAGGATTCCAGTGCAAATATGAAACGAATCGCTCATCTGATCGATATCACCAAAAAAGAACGTCCGGAGTTTTCTATTCTGTCCGGTACGGATGATTGTCTGGTGCCTGCCCTTACCGCAGGCTGCTGTGGCAGCATGACGGCATTTTCTACTATTTTACCTGAGGTAAATGCCGAGATTTACAGAAGATTTAGAAGTGGAGATATCAAAGGTGCGCAGGAACTCAACAGTTCTTACCTTGGTCTGATCCGTCTTGCAGACAGTATCGCGTTCCCTGCAGGTTATAAGCTGATCATGGAAATGAGAGGTTATAAGATGGGACAAAAGCAGATCGTGCATGAGTTTGGAACAGAGTCCTATCAGAAATTGGTAGAAAATATAAGCCGTGAACTGATTGGTGTGGCTGAAAACTATGTTGCTCATAAAAAGTAAATGACCGGGAGAAATGGCATGAATATTTATGAAGGACAGCCGGATATTATTATCCGGGGAGGAACGATTGTTGATGGAACAGGAAAAGAGTCCTATGTTGCCGATGTGGCAGTAAAAGGTGACAGGATCGATTATATCGGGGATCTCAAGGGTGTCAAGGCACCTTTGGAGATCAATGCTGAGGGCAAATATGTGACACCTGGTTTTATTGATTCCCATACCCATTCTGATATGACCATCTGGGGCAATCCGGAATGTCACAGCTCGGTACGACAGGGTGTGACCACAGAGATCGTAGGAAACTGCGGACTGATGGGCAGAAATAAGATGCAGGGCGTGCCTTATGACGAGAAAGGTGAGGGTATAGACTGTGTATACAATTTGCCCGGTCCGGAGTATCAAAAGGGCGCTATTGCAGCTACTCTGGATAAGATGGACCAAATGGGCGCTTCTATCAATACAGCCTGGCTTTGCGGACACAATGGGCTTCGTATCATGGCAGGGCTTCATACCACGGATTATACCGAGGAACAGTTTCAGCATATGGAAGAAATGCTGAGAGAAGCTTTGGATGCCGGTTTTATTGGTTTGTCTACGGGACTTGAGTTTATTCCCGGGATTTTGTCACGTCCGGAAGAGGTAGAGAGACTGGCTGCCATAGCAGCGGAATATGATGCCAATTACAGCACCCATATGAGGGATGAAGGAACTTATATTCTGGAATCTGTAGAGGAATTTTTGAATGTGGTGCGTAAAACAGGGATCAGGGGTACCGTATCTCATCTGAATGTAAAGTATGACAATGGAATTCCCAATGACTACCTTCAGAAGGCCATGAATCTGTTGAAAGATGCCCGGGAAAAGGAACATCTGGAAGTATATACGGATATGTTGTCTACCTGTTTTGCTCCGGGTGCAGTGGAAGGATTACTGCCTCCCTGGTTGTATGCAGACGGTTGGGACGAGGGACGCAAGATCCTGGCTGATCCTGAGGGACGTCAGAAGGTGAAGGAGGATTTCTGCCGTTACTGGCGTTTCCTTTCCGCCGGCCAGTGGGACAGACTCCAATGCCTTAGAGTACCATATATGCCGGAATTGACAGGAAGACCTTTTAAAGAACTGGTAGAGGAATCCGGCAAGGAGCCTTTGGATTTCCTTTTGGATGTGATACAGGCGGCCCCCACAGCGGAAGCTCTTTCCAAGTTGGGCATGCAGGGAATTGTGTTTAATGAACAGACCTTGATTGACAGTGTAGTAAAAGACCCCATCTATATGTGGGTGACAGATTCTTTTGTAACGGTGGAAGAAGGGCAATTGTTCCAAAACACCTGCAATATCCAGAATTATATGAGTATGACCCATTTCTTTACCAGATATGTGAGAGATTTGGGTGTGATTTCCATAGAAAAGGCACTGGAAAAGGTTTCATCAATTCCTGCAAGGCATTACCGCTTAGAAGGAAGAGGTGTACTGGCAGAAGGAAATTTTGCGGACATTAACGTGTTTGATTTAAATGAATTAAAAGTAAACGCTACATTTGAGCAGGTAAATCGTTACAGTACAGGTATGGATTATGTAATCGTCAACGGCGTACCGGTTATTGAGAAGGGTGTGCACACAGGCGCACGTGCGGGACGGGTGTTGCGGCATAAAAAATAAGGTGTGCCATAATAACGAGGAGGAAGTTTTATGAAAACAATCAATGTTCTTTCAATTGGTAATAGTTTCAGCCAGGATGGTCATAAATATGTCCATGATATGGCAAGAAAAGAAGGTGTGTCTATAGAACTTACAAACCTGTGCATATCAGGATGCCCTCTGGAAATACACTACCGCAATATGATGGAGGACAAGCGCAGCTATTACATTCAGATAAATGGTCATGGGACCCCCTTTTTGACCAGTCTGAAGGAAGGTCTGCTTACCAAAAACTGGGATTACATTACTTTGCAACAGGGAAGTCACCTTTCTTATGTAGAAGAAAGTTACGAACCCTATCTGGCAGAATTGGTAAAATATGTTCGTTTAATGTGTCCTAAAGCAAAGGTTCTCCTTCATGAAACTTGGGGCTATGAAACCGGTAGTGACGCAATCATTAACGCCGGATTCCAAACGTTTGAGGAGATGTTTGCAAAGATAAAACTCTGTTATGCCAAAGCGGCCAAAGACGTACAGTTCGATGGCGTTATCCCAAGCGGAACAGCTCTTTCCTATCTTCTTGAGATGGGAATTACAAAAATCCACAGAGACCCCTTACATGCAAGCTTTGGTGTAAGTCGCCTGACTCTTGCCATGCTATGGTACCACTGCTTGACCGGAAACGATATTGAGTCGATTAATTTTAATGGTATGACCGAGGCAGTGAGCCCGGAAGAGTATAGAATTGCAAAAGAAGCCGTGAAACGTGCGTTATTGGGGGGGAATTTTTCATGAAAAAAGAAATCCATGTTCTTTCAATTGGAAATAGTTTCAGTCAGGATGCTCAGAGATATCTGTTTGATCTGGCACAAAAAGAAGGTGAGATTATAGATGTTACAAATCTGTGCATAGGCAGTTGTCCACTGGAACAGCAATACCGAAATATGATGGGGGATAAGCGTGACTATTACCTTCAGATAAATGGCCATAGTGGAACCTACTTTATGGTGAGTATGAAGGAAGCCTTGTTTACCAAAAACTGGGATTACATTACCCTGCAACAAGCAAGTCACCTTTCTTATGTAGAAGAAAGTTATGAACCCTATCTTGCAGAATTGGTAAAATATATACGTTTAATGTGCCCTAAAGCAAAGGTTCTCCTTCATGAGACATGGGGCTATGAAACAGGTAGCGAAAGAATCATTAACCATGGATTCCAAACATATGATGAGATGTTTGCAGAGATAAAACGCTGTTATGCCAAAGCTGCCGAAGATGTACAGTTCGATGGTGTCATCCCCAGCGGAACAGCCTTTTCATATGCTCTGCAGATGGGAATTAAAAAAATTCACAGAGACACCATACATGCAAACTTAGGTGTAGGACGCCTGATCCTTGCCATGCTATGGTATGGCTATCTGACCGGAAACGATATTGATCCTATTAGCTTTGATGATTTTGACGAACCTGTGAGCGCAGAGGAGTATGCAATTGCCAAGGAAGCTGTGAAGCGTGCCTTATTATAAGAGAAGGATAGAGAAGATAGCTGTTATGAAAGAAAAAATAGACCTTATCATCTTTGGCGGACAGAGCAATATGCAGGGGCAGTCAGAGAGACTGAGCAATTGTAATGTGGTTGAAAATGCTTATGAATACCGTTTTCTGGGGGATGAGTTGATTCCTTTGTGTAATCCGGTGGGAGAGAATATCAAAGTCGACAGAACTCCGGGGATTGCCCACCAAAAAGGTGGTGACGGACAAAAGTGGCTGAGAGAGCATGTGACAGGTGGTTCTGCTTCCGGTAACACCAATATGGTGCCTGAATTTTGTAAAGCCTACAATGGGGTGACCGGGACAAAGGTTGTGGCAGTTCACGCAGCCAAAGGAAGCACGCAGATCGATTACTGGCTTCCAGGAACATTCGGTTATCAGTTTGTTGTAGATAAAGCAAAGGCTGCCATCGAAAAGGCTACTTCCGTGTATGAAGTGGGTCGTATCTTTTTTGTCTGGCTTCAGGGAGAGAGCGATGCTTTGGCCCGTGTAATGAAAGAGGAGTACATGGAAAAGCTTGTTTGCCTGAATCAGGGACTAAAGGAGAGTCTTGGGATCGAAACCTTTGGTATCATCCGTGTAGGCCGCTTTACGAAGGATGAAAGAGATCAGGAGATCATAGATGCCCAGGATGAAATCTGTGAAAAGGATGGGGATTTTACCATGCTCACGGATATGGCGGCACAAATGAGTGAAGAAGCACAATATATGAACCCCTACGTTCCAGGACATTTCAGTGCAGAAGGGCTGGAACTATTAGGAAAAACAGCAGGGGAAGCACTTGGGAGGAAAAAATGAGAAAGATTGCAGTTCCTATAACCTCACGTTTATTAACGTTGGAGAATAAAAGTAATATTGTCAATCAACTTCGCAAAATGGAAGCAGAATACGTATTGATCGGAATCGGTTCGGTAAAGGTAGATGCTTCCAGACGACAGGAAGAGTTGGAATTGTTGAAGGAAAGCTGTGCTTTTTTTGAAAAGCATGGTTTTAAGACAGGAATCTGGTTGTGGAGTTTTTCTATACCTGAAGAGGTACCTTATCAGCGCATGATTTCTTTGGATGGGGTGACTTCCGAAAAAATTTGTCCGTTAGATGAAGATTTTACTCTCTTTTATGAGGGTTATATCAGAGATATCGTGCAGCATGCGAAGCCCCATGTCGTTTTATTGGATGATGATTTTTCCATGGGAAGAATGGAAGAAGAGAGGATTGCTTGTGTCTGTCCCATGCATCTTGAGAGAATTTCCCAAATCGTGGGAGAAGTGGTAGGTCCGGAAGGTCTGGAGGAAAAATTCTTCACCGGAAAGGCTAATAAGTACAGGGATGCCTATATACAGGCAATGAGAGAGACGCTGATTGATTTTGCCGATAGGCTGAGGAATGTGGTGGATCAGGTGGATCCGTCTGTGCGTATGGGAGTATGTTCTTTGATGTCTGCATGGAATATGGATGGCGTCAGTTCTTATGAGATCGCAAAGCATCTTGCAGGAGGTAACAAGCCATTTGTAAGACTTATCGGTGCGCCATACTGGGCTGTGGACAAAGTATATAACGATCGTCTGCAGGATGTGATCAATCTGCAGCGTATAGAAGCTTCCTGGAGAGATGAGGATGTGGAAGTATTATGCGAAGGTGATGTGTATCCCAGACCTCGTTATGCTACTCCCTCCAATTATCTGGAGGCTTATGACATGGCACTTTTGGCAGATGGTACAGCAGATGGTATCATAAAGTATGTGATCGATTATTATTCACCGGAAGGATATGAGTCAGGCTATATTGATCGTCATTTGAAGAATGCTCCCAACTATGAGTGGATCATGAAAAATATGCGTAGCAAAACCAATGTGGGTGTCAGAGTATACGAGTTTATGCATACTATTAAGTCAACCAACCTGCCCGAGACATATGCCGGACATAAATTTATCCAGAACAGATATTCCTCTCCTGCATCTAAGATGATGTCTGCCTGCTCCATACCCATTACTTATTCAGGTGATGGCTGCTGTGGAGTTGCCTTTGGTGAGAATGTTCGTTATTTGAGTGAAGAGCAATTAAAGGGCGGATTGATCACCGACGCAGGAGGAGCAAAGGTTCTTGCTGAGCTTGGTATTGATACCGGTATTATAGCCTGGGAAGGCAGCTATACACCTATTATGGAGTATTATCATACAGAAGAAAAGCATGTATCGCTTCGAGGTACAACTGTGCAGAAGGCGATCCTTGCAGAAGGTGCTGTTCTTCAGAGTTCTTTTGTGTGCGGCAAAGAAAAGATACCCGCTTCTTTCCTTTACACCAATGACAAAGGATATCGGTTCCTTATCTTTACCTTTGATAGTTATACCTGCGACGAATCAGTATATCGTCAGTATACCTGTGGTCGCCAGTTAATGAATGCTCCGGAAGTTTTAACCGGAAACAAACTGCCGGTGAAGATCGGTGGACATCCGGATCTGTATGTTTTGGCAACAGAGGATGAAAATTCTCTTTCCGTAGGTCTTTGGAACCTTTTCGCGGACAGTGTTTTTGAACCTGTGGTTCAGCTGAGCGAAGAGTTTGAAGAGATAGAGTGCTGTAATTGTACGGCCAGCCTGAAAGGGGATAAGGTCATCTTGTCAGACATTGCACCCTATGGATTTGCTGCATTTACTGTAAAGCGTAAATAGGTATATGTAAAAGATTATTGACAGTTCAGCTGTGATCGTTCATGGCTGAACTGTTTTTATGCTTTTTACACATCGTGGCTTTAGAATAAAAAAATTAGTTGTGTACATACTAAAATTAGGAATTGTAAGAACCTGAAAGGAGTGTGTGCAGGATGGATTTAGATGGATTAACTTTTAATGGCTCTAATGGATCCGGTAACAGCGGCTTCCCTTTTACGGAACTTCCCCTGGGATTTGGGATGGCCCTTGCCATGAATGAGAAGGCCATGCAGGGCTATGCAAGGCTGACAGAGGATGAGAAAGAGCGCATTATCATGAAGTGCAAGGATGCCACCAGCAAGGAGGAAATGCGAAGACTTGTGGATTCCCTTGTGCCCGATGGCAATGTAGGTTCCTTGTTTGAGAATCCGGATATCACGTAAAAAAGACGGCGGAGGGTTAACACCAACCGCCGTCTATTGTAATGATCTGACCGGTCATATAGGCCGGCGCCTGTGCAGTCTGCAAAATTAAACCAGCTACTTCTTCCGGAGTACCGATACGGTCTGCCGGAATCTCATTTCGAAGAGCTTCCAGGTCTTCCCGGGAAAGATGCCCATTCATTTCTGTATCAATGACGCCACAGGCAATGGCATTGACCTGAATATTGCTGGGAGCCAGTTCTTTGGCCAGGGCTTTGGTAAAAGCATTTACCGCTCCTTTCGACGCAGAATAAGCCACTTCCATGGAAGCCCCTACGTTGCCCCAGACAGAGGATACATTAATGATCTTGCCGCTGTGCTTTTGAAGCAAGAGCGGAATGGCCAGCTTGCTGCTATAAAAACAGGCATCCAGATTGGTGTGCATCACCCGTTGCCAATCTTCTGTACTCATATCAGACAAAAGACCAATGTAAGCAATCCCGGCATTATTTACCACCACATCCAGATCGGTAATATAGCCAAAGACTCTGGTAACATCCTTAAAATCACCCATATCTGCTTTCACGGCCAGACAACGGATACCATGATCATGCTCCAGCTCCTGGGCAAATAGTTGCAAGGATACAATATTATTAACACAGGTTAATATCAAATCATAACCTGCCTGGGCAAATAAGCGGGCAGTGGCACGACCAATACCACGAGAGGCCCCCGTGATCAAAGCGGTTTTGTTCATAGTTAGTCCTTTCTTTCAGAAGGGAGGCGATGTGGAGCATGGGGCATAGAGTCAGAGTAGGGACATGGGGGAAGGTGGTTAGTGGGATAGACGGGAGGGGGCTAAGGCTGTGTGTCAGGGCGCTGTTAGCCAGGGCACTGCGCTGAGCCTCAATGACGTCAGATGTGGCCCGTAAGCGGGGACCACATCTGCCAGAGTCTCAGCTACGTAGGCTAAAAAGTCGCCCTGGCATACAG
>JAFYSG010000062.1 GCA_017559435.1 Lachnospiraceae bacterium | reverse complement strand
CCAAGTGCAATATTCAGAAGCGTACTCACGCCGCTTCTCTTAGATTCCTTTACGGTAAGGGGCTGGATGATGATCTCATTATCACTCTGATAACGGACTGCATCATCACTCTTACGCTTCACGGTAGACTTCCCTGTCGCATCAGGGGAAAGTACCAGATCTACTTCCTTCATATAGCGCAGTGCCAGAGTATTGTTCCTGTCAATCTCCAGACACTTCCTAAGTTCCCTCTTGGCCTTATCCCATTGCTCGGAATCGATAAAAAGCAGGGCCAGAAGCTGATGAGCCCGCACCAGTCTGGGATTCATGGAAAGTACCTTCTTTAACTGGATCATGGCCAGATCCTTGCTTCCCTGCAGGCAATAATTGTATGCCTGATTATACTTCCTACTGGTCTGATTCATCATATCCAGCCTGGAAGCATTGGACTGAATCATATCAATGTAATCATCCGCGATATTCTTCTCCGGTCGTAGGTTCTTACTGATGACCCACTCACTGAGTGCCGCCACCGCTTCGCCCAACTCAAAATACACCAGCCCCAACAGGTTCCTGGCTTCAATATGATTCTTATTAAACTTCAGACTCTGGCGCAGACTGATCACAGCACCCGACAGATCTCTGACGTTTGCCTTCTCCAGACCTTCATTATAGTACATATTGGACACATGCATAATCTTCTTGTACAGGGATACATCCACGCCGCAGGCTGTGCAGAAGTCATGCTCCGATAAGTTGCAGCCGCAATTATAACAAACCATATCCTATCCCCTATTCTTCACTCTTGTCTCTTGATTCCTGAACCATCTTCACAAGCAGATCTGCCATGTCCGTAAGATCCTGATTGTATATTGCTTCCTCTGCATCCTCCAGCTCCAGGACAGGATGAAATTTCTTCAGTTCTTCTTCAAAATTGATCATGATTTACCAACTCCTTAATCTCTCCGACCAGATACAGACTGCCGGCGATATAAACCCTCATACCGTCTCTGCCTGCCACCAGTTCGCGAAGGGCTGTGCCCACATCTTCATATAAAGTATATGCACACCCCGGGTATCTACGCATGATTTCTTCCAGACATGTAAGAGAAGCTGCTCTCTCACCCTTCATATGGGCAATGGCAATCTCCCGAAAGAGACCGGAACCTACCAGCTTCGCCACCATGCTTTCGTAATCTTTATCTGACACGACACTAAACAACAGCTTCCTGCCGTCACAGCCGTCTGTAGCCACAGTCTCCAGAAAGGCCCTGATGCCATCTTCATTGTGGGCACCATCCACATACACTTCCGGCAGAATCTCTTCCATACGCCCTGCCCAGAAACAACTTTTTAGCCCCTGTCTGACATGCTCTACGGTAATCTCTTCCGATTCATCCAACACCTCGATGGCACGAACCGCCAATGCTGCATTCTCCACCTGATAAGACGCAATCGTAGAAATAGAAAACCTAACATTACTATCATAACGGTATTGCAGGGAAAAATCAATGGTTTTCTTATTAAATTTTAGAATTTTATAGCAATTTTTCGACACAGAATAAGATTTTATAGGAAAGCTTGCCGCTCTCCCTTTGAAAACTGCCGACGCCTCCGGCTCCACATCACTATAAACCACCGGTGCACTGCTGTGCATGATACCTGCCTTCTCCCCGGCAATGACTGTGATCGTATCTCCCAGATACTCCACATGCTCCAGACTGATTCTAGTGATCACAGCCAGTTCCTTTTTCGCCACACTATTGGTGGCATCCAGCCGCCCGCCCAAACCGGTCTCCAGAATACAATAATCCAGCTCTTCTTTTGAGAAGAGCAACATGGCCATGAAGAACAAGTATTCAAAAAAGGTAGGGTGGTATCCTTTCCCGGTTGCCAACTCCTCCCAATCAAGCCTGTCATATAGGTACAAAAATGTTTCCAGAAAAGTCTCCTTCTCCGGCATCTTCCCATTTATCAGAAAACGCTCCCTCACGTCCACCAGATGCGGGGAAGTAAATACCGCCACACGCTTGCCTGCTGCCTCCAGGATAGAACGCATGTAGGCACAGGTAGAACCTTTGCCATTGGTTCCTGCCACATGAATGATCCGTAACTTCTGATCCGGGTCACCCAACTTATGCAAAAACTTCCTGGTGTCCTCGATGGAATTCTTGGTGGTAAATTTGGGAGTATTGTATAAATATTTTACAGCTTGTTCAAAGGTTGTAATGTGCTGTTTTATCATAATTTTACCCTCCGATTTGAAGGTTTACAGTCTGTATACCGGACTGATACTATGTTATGATATCACAAATGCAGGCTTTTAGCAAGCCGACAAACACTCCTACCAATTAGGAGTCCGGCCGCATTATTCCATATATTCCCCCTACCGTTTTTGCAAACCTAAAATTTAAACCGCTTTTATTAATATTATTTTTCAATATCTATACCTCCGTTTTATTTTCCCATAATATGTGATATATAAATTTTAGCATATTCAAATTCCACAAATGAGAAAGGAGCTGTAAGAAATGGATTTAGGAAGCAAAATCAAAGAACTTCGCATAGCAAAAGGCATGACGCAGAAAAAGCTGGCGAAACTGCTTCATGTCTCTAACAGTACGCTCTCTTCCTATGAAAACAATCGCTACGAACCGCCCCTCCATCTCTTATGCAAAATTGCTGATTTGTTTGAAGTTCCCACTGATTATCTTTTGGGAAGGACACGTCTTCATCAAAGTTTTCACATTCTAAACAATAAAATTAATGATAACTATACTGTAGGTCATCTGATGAACAAAATTATCTCTTTAGATGTACAGAACCAGGAAGAAATCCTGTATTACACCGAATACCGCTTGCATCGCAGCAATCAGGTAAAAACGGACAAGAAAAAAGGGCAGAAGCCTGACCGCTCTTAGGTCAATCTTCTGCCCTCCTTTTTCAAAACTTCTTATCTAAGCTGCGCCAGTCTATCCTTCACCTGTTCCATCATCTGTGTATACTTAGCCAACTTCTCCTTCTCCTCCGCAATCTTCGCTTCGGGAGCTTTGGAAATGAATCTCTCATTGGAAAGCATACCGTTTACTCGGGCAAGTTCACCGGCAAGACGCTTCTCTTCTTTCTCTAATCTTGCAATCTCCTGTGCAATATCTACCAGATCGGCAAAGGGCATATACAGGGTAGCACCGGGGATCACTACGGATACTGCATCCTGAGCGATACCGGTCTTATCCTTCTGCATGGTCACGTCACTTGCATAAGCTAAAGATGCAAAGAATAGCTTTCCTTCTGTAAAGGTAGTCAGGATGCCTTCATCCTCGCTGACAACGTATACGCTGGCCTTACGACTGGGTGCTACGTTCATCTCGCTTCTAATATTACGGATACCTCTGACAGCGCCCTTGATGATCTCGATATCTTTCTCTTCCTTGGGGAAGTTTCTTTCTTCCTGATATACGGGCCAGTTGCTGATCATGATGGACTCTTCTTCATTCTGTAAGGTGCAGAAGATTTCCTCAGTGATGAACGGCATGTAAGGATGAAGCAGCTTCAGGGCATCGATGAGGACGGTCTTTAAGGTCCAAAGTGCCGCATTCTGGCTGGCCACGTCGTCTGTATTGTACAGACGGGGTTTCACCATCTCAATGTACCAGTCGCAGAACTCATCCCAAATAAAGTCGTAAACCTTCTGTACAGCGATACCGAGTTCAAAGCTGTCCATATTGTCGGTGACATCTTTCGCCAGAGTGTTTAACTTGGACAGGATCCACTTATCAACAGGCTGCAGTTCTTCTGCTGCAGGGGTAGTAATCTGTCTGCCGATGGCTGCAGTATCCATGTTCATCATGATAAAGCGGGAAGCATTCCATACTT
>JAFYSG010000061.1 GCA_017559435.1 Lachnospiraceae bacterium | reverse complement strand
GTTCGCAGTTGCAAGACTGTAAGAGTTACTAAGGCTTTTGAATTATTCAAAATAAAAGCTAAAGACAGAGAACAAAACGACAAAACTCGCGCGCTTTGCGCGCTCAAACATGTTGTCGTTTTGTTCTCTAACGCTTTCATTTCGAACAATTCACAAGCCCAAGTAACTCTAACAGTCTTGCAGATGTCGAGACAAACAGCTCCGGCGCCCGGCCCCACCTTATGTGATTCGTCACCCTGCCACAGGGAATTTTGCCCGGCCTCTCAGTATTGGCTGCTTTGTTATCGCCTATTGACTGTAAAACTCGTGACCGCCATGGCTGAATAAAAAGGTAAGCTTCTCATCAAACCATCGCATATTCTTACTGTCCGCGTATTTTCGGGCAGCAAAATATAACGCGCCCTGGGAGATATCCTCTCCACCCAGTGCTCTTGCAACTGCCTCTTTTGTCTCTTCGCTGACCTTCACTTTCCAGATACTTCCTGACGACACAGGAGAAAACTGTGTGACGCCTTTGGATTCCTGCAACACCACTTCAGACACAGTGTCCGGAAATTGCTCACTGTTCACACGATTGAGCACCACATTGGCTACCAACAGTTTTCCATCTTCATCCTCGCCACCTGCTTCTGCTTCCACGATACGAAGCAGGATATCATAATCCTCCTCACACAGATTGTATTTTAAAGACCCGACCTCTTTCAACAACAGACTGTCTTCTGCTTCGTACACAGCTTCTTGATTCTGCTTTGGCTGATCCAGCATAGCAAAGTCTACTACCCTCTGTCCCGAAGATGCCCGAAATACCATACCTATGGTTCTGGTCATATCATCTGCCGTAAAGGAAGCATCTACTTTCATCTGAATGGCAGGCTGTGCTGCATATTTATTGAACCGGACTCCGGTTACACAAAAGGCTCCTGCCAGCAGTAACAGATTTGCCAGCAGAAGCCCTCTAATAGCTTTCTTGTACATATCTTAACAATCCTTTCTGCATTCCTGCTGTTATTTATTTTATACAGCAAGTCCGATTGTTATGACACTTGTACCAAAATTTTTTATAACAGTTCAGCCAGATAAGTCCGGTTTGCGAATGGGCGCGGCTGAACGTCACTAGGGAACAATAATTGATTTTTTCGGGCATTTTTCCTGACAGATGCCACATCCAATACACTTTTCATAGTCGATGCTTGCGTGGAAATTCTCTACCTTCACAGCGTCATTGGGACAATTCTTCACGCAGATTCCACAACCTACACAGCCCACTGTACAAGCTTTCATGGTAACAGGCCCTTTATCCACAGAGCTGCAGGCCACTACCTGCTTTGCACTGTAGGGGATGAGAGAGATCAAGTGCTTGGGGCAGACCTCTATACATTTTCCGCAGGCCTTGCATTTTTCTTTATCTACTACTGCCACACCATTTACAACTTGGATTGCATCAAAAGGGCAAACCTTTACACAGGTACCATATCCCAGGCAGCCGCTGTTACAGGACTTCGGACCGCCACCGGGCACAAAGCTCATCATTCTGCAATCTTCGATGCCGTAATAATCATAGTCACTATGGGTCTTCTCGCAATCTCCCTGACAATGTACAAAAGCTACTTTTCTCTCGTTCTCTTTTGCTTCCACACCCATGATCGCCGCAATTTTCTGTCCTACTGCATCACCGCCTACAGGACAAGCGTTCACAGGTGCTTCCCCTTTTGCTATGGCAGATGCAAGCCCTGAGCACCCGGCATAACCACAACCGCCGCAATTGTTGCCGGGAAGGACAGACAGTACAGCCTCTTCTTTTTCATCTACTTCTACTTTAAATTTGATCCCTGCCACACCTAAGAACAGGCCCATGAAGATACCAACGATGCCCACCACCAGTGCTGCAGTCAAAATTCCAATTGCCATACTTGCGCCTCCCTTTATAATAGTCCGGAGAATCCGCAGAAAGCGATGGCCATCAGTCCTGCTGTCAGTAAAACTGCGGGCATACCCTTAAAGGATTCCGGAAAATCATTGTGCTCCATTTTCTCCCGAAGACCTGCCAGGATAATAATGGAAATGGTAAAACCTACTGCTGTAGCAAACCCATTTACGATGCCGGCCAGGATACCGTATTCCTTCTGTACATTGGTTAAGGCTACACCCAACACCGCACAGTTAGTGGTGATCAGCGGCAGATATACCCCCAGGGCTTCATACAGGGAAGGAATGGCTTTTCTAAGGAACATCTCCACAAACTGTACCAAGGCTGCAATTACCAGGATAAAAACAATGGTCTGCAGATATTCTACATGAAATTTCTGCAATATATATTTATAAATGATACCGGATACTGCACTTGCCAGTGTGATCACAAAGATAACAGCAGTTCCCATGCCTGCGGCTGTGTTGGTCTTCTTGGATACGCCAAGAAAAGGGCACAATCCCAGAAACTGGCTCAGTACCACGTTGCTTACCAGGGAAGAGCTGATTAATATGATGAGTAATTCTTTTACAGATGATGTCATACTAGTTCTCCTCCTTTTCCAAATCTATGATTTCCATGTTTGTTTCATTGTCATAAAAACGTCTGCTGCAGCCCTTCTCGCCACAGTTCATACAATCCTCACTACAGCCGGACTGAATCTTGCTCACATCTTTCCCGGCCTTTGCACCGGTGATCTTCAAGAAATTTTGAAATGCGGTGAGGGCAGCCAGCACAAAGAAGGCTCCCGGTGCCAGGACAAAGATACCGATGGGCGTAAAGGAGTGAGGCATGATGGAATAACCAAACACAGCACCTGTTCCAAGAAGCTCTCTCACTGCGCCGATACAAGTCAGTGCAAAGGTGAAACCAAGTCCCATACCGATACCGTCAAATAAGGAAGGAATGGGCGGACTTAAGTAAGCGTAACTCTCTGCACGACCAAGGATAATACAGTTTACCACAATCAAAGGTATGTACACCCCAAGGGCCTTATTGAGCTCAGGTAATAATGCTTCCAGAAGTAGCTGCAATACGGTCACAAAGGATGCTATGATCACAATGAAGGCAGGAATACGCACCTTACCGGGTATCAACTTTCTCAGTAAGGATATGATCAGGTTACTCATGGCTAATACCACAGCCGTGGTGGCACCCATTCCCAAACCATTCATAGCAGAGGTGGTCACCGCCAATGTAGGACACATACCAAGCATTAATACAAAGGTAGGATTTTCTTTGATCAGACCATTGTAAAGTCTCTCGCCTGCTTTATTCATTTGCCACACCTCCCTCTGTTAACGTCATCAGAGAATTTAAAACCACTTTTAAACCTCCATTAACTGCATTGGTCAAGGCCTTTGTAGTCTTCGTTGCACCACTGATGGCATCGATTTCACCATCTGATTTTGAACCATTTTTAGTGTAGGTAAATTCCTGTACTTTTTTATTACGAAATTGAGGTGTCAGCTCTTGATCAGCCTTCATTCCAAGACCGGGGGTCTCTGCAATTTCCAGAATAGATATTCCGTTCAGTACCTTTTTATTGGTAACACCCAAATAAATTGTGATATTACCGCCATAACCTTCAGAGGAAGTGGATTGAATCACATATCCCATTACAATACCATTCTCATCCAGTGCTTCATAAGCCTTACCCACTGTCACACCTTCAGCGGAAAGTTCTGTGGCCAATCCATCATTCACTGTATATTCCATTTCTTTAAAACTGTCAGCCTGCTGAAATACCGCTTTACAAGCCTCTTGAATGGCTTTCTCCTGCTGCAGACGGATAGGCTCTTTGGTCAGCTCATAGACCAATCCCAACACCAGACCAGAGATTAAAGTAATGGCAAACAGGATCATGGCATCTTTCAACATACTACGCACATCTGCTTTATTTGCCATAACGCTTCCCTCCTTTCCCAAATGCTTTGGGCCAGGTAATCTTCTCGATCAAAGGTACGATCAAATTGCCCAAAATGATGGCATAGGAGACACCTTCTGCAGCCGGTCCGAAGATACGAAAGATTCCGGTCATGATACCCAGGAAGATACCGAACAGATACTGCCCCTTGATGGTAATGGGTCTGGTCACATAATCTGTGGCCATAAAGAAAGCACCCAGCATCAGACCGCCTCCGGCCACCTGTGCCGAAAGATACGCAGGATCAAAACCATGTCCACCAAACAGTCCTACAAACAATACAAATGTTACAATGTAACTACCCGGTATTCTCAAATCAATGATGCCGAGCAAAATTAAGATACAGGCACCGATCAGCAGCGCAATCACAGAGGTCTCACCGATGGTCCCGGCAGTTTTTCCGATGATCATATCCATCACATTAACACTCTCACCGGCTTTCAGTGCCGCCAAAGGGGTAGCGCCCGTAAACGTATCGTAAGAAAAATCCGTCATTTGTGCCGGGAATGAAATCAGCAAAAAACATCTGGCAGCCAGTGCCGGGTTCATAAAGTTCTGCCCCAGACCGCCAAACAACATTTTTACTACCAATATCGCAAACACACCACCCATCACAGGCATCCACCAAGGCACACTGACAGGCAGATTCATGGCCAAAAGCAAGCCTGTTACCACAGCCGACAGGTCGGTTATGGTCATTTTCTTTTTATATAAACCAAACAAAAATTCCGTACCGACAGTGGACGCTATGGACAATAAGATGATCATAAGCGCTCTGGGACCGAAATGATAGATTCCAAATCCGGCAGCCGGCAAAAGGGCCAGTACTACGGCCATCATAATGCCGTTTGTAGTCACCTTAGAGCGGATATGGGGATTGGATGATACTTTCAGTAAACCACTCACGTTTCTTTCCTCCTATTTCTTTTTCTTTGAAAGAAGAATCTTACGCATTGACTTGATCTCCTGGGTAAGAGGTCTCTTGGCGGGGCAGATAAAGCTACAGCAGCCACACTCACAGCACTCCATACCATCATGCTTTAAAAATGCTTCTTCATCAAACCGCTCTGCGTCATCTGCCAGTCTGCTGGGAACCACTCTGCCCGGACATACCTCAACACATCTGCCACAGTTGATACAAGGACCGGGTTCCATCATAGACACTTCATCCCTGGTTAATGCCAAAAGTGCTGTGGAAGTCTTTGTGGTAGGCACATTCAGATCAAACATGCCAAAGCCCATCATAGGACCACCACAGATGATCTTCTCCGGTTCTACTTTAAAACCGCCGGCCTCTTCGATCAGTTCACTATAATTGGTACCGATACGCACTCTAAAGTTACGGGGACTTACCACTGCATCACCTGTCACTGTCACAACACGCTCTATCAATGGTTTGCCTTCCACCACAGCCCGGTAAATAGAACAGATGGTATCCACGTTATTCACGATACAACCTACATCTGCCGGCAGCATGGAAGAATTCACCTTTCGTCCCGTGGCAGCATAGATCAGTGTACGCTCACCACCCTGAGGATACTTAGTCTTCAAAGCCATAACTGTAATCCGTTTCTCGTTCTGGGTCAGAGACTTCAGAAGTTTAATGCAATCCGGCTTGTTATCCTCTATTGCGATAATTCCAACTGCATGGTCAAATAGCTTCAGAATGATCTTAAGCCCTTCGATCAACTTTTCCGGCTCCTCCATCATCCTGCGATAATCAGAGGTTAGATAAGGCTCACACTCTGCACAATTGGCGATCACATATTCAATCTTCTCAGGCTCCTT
>JAFYSG010000060.1 GCA_017559435.1 Lachnospiraceae bacterium | reverse complement strand
TTTCTTTCCATGGTGGCAGACCGAAGCATCTTCGTGCATGTGGGGATTACCTTGTTTGAGACGCTGCTCAGTTTCCTACTGGTATTTTTTATCAGCATTGCTGTGGCCACACTTCTGTGGTACTCCGCAAAGCTTTCAGAGATCACGGAACCCTACCTGGTCATCCTAAACAGCCTGCCAAAGTCCGCCCTGGCTCCGCTCTTTATCGTGTGGCTTGGCACCGGCACCACCACCATTATCGTGGCAGGTATCTCAGTTGCAGTCTTTGGGTCCATTATCAGCTTCTATACCGGCTTCAAACAAGTGGATCCCGAAAAGATCACTTTGATCTACACACTGGGTGGTCACAAGAAAGATGCCTTTACCAAAGTAATACTGCCCGGGTCCATCCCCATCATGCTAAGCACCACCAAAGTCAATATCGGCCTTGCACTGGTGGGTGTGATCATCGGTGAATTCCTGGCTGCCAGGCGGGGACTTGGTTACCTGATCATTTACGGCAGTCAGGTCTTCCAGCTGAACATGGTGATCACAAGTATCATCATCCTGTGCATCATGGCATTTGGCTTCTATAAAGGAGTACAATATCTGGAGCATTTTATAAAAGTACGTCTGAAAACGTAACTCAAGAAAAAAAATGGCTGACAAACGCCAGCCATTCAATACATAACCCAGTTCTTCCATCAAGTAGTCTTTTTCTGCGTAAACTTCTTAATCAGAATCAATCCCACCAATGTCAATATCATACCAAAAGGAAGACAGATCCATGCAGATCTTACAAATCCTGCCAATATGTATACGACAAAAGAGATCACTGCTACAAAGATCGCATAAGGAAGCTGTGTGGACACATGACTTACATGGTCACAACGAGCACCTGCTGAAGCCATGATGGTGGTATCTGAAATCGGAGAACAATGGTCGCCACATACAGCACCTGCCATACATGCAGAAATTGCAATGATCATCAGCTTATAGTCAACCGCACCAAATGCTTCTACTACGATAGGGATCAGAATACCAAAGGTACCCCAGCTGGTACCGGTAGCAAATGCAAGGAAGCAGGCTACCAGGAAAATAATCGCAGGAAGCAGACTCATAAGATTATCAGCACTTCCCTTAACAAGTCCAGCCACATAAACATCTGCGCCAAGGCTGTCAGTCATAGCCTTCAACGTCCATGCGAAGCACAGAATCAGAATCGCAGGCACCATAGCCTTAAATCCTTCCGGCAGGCAACCCATACAATCCTTCAGATTCATTACTCTTCTAAGCAAGTAGAAGATAATAGTGATCACCAATGCAACAAAACTGCCCAGAACCAATCCCAGCGAAGCATCACTCTCAGAGAAAGCCTGTACAAAGCTTACACCTTCAAAGAATTCGCCGGTGTAGATCATACCGATCACACAACAAATGATCAGACTCGCTACCGGTACGATCAGATCGATCACTTTACCTTTTCCGCCTACTGCTTCTGCCTTGGCAGACACTACTTCTGCTTTCATAGCCAGTTCTTCTTTTGCCTTCATAGGTCCAAAGTCAAATTTCATCAGAACAATCACTATCATCATAAAGATTGTCAACAGCGCATAAAAGTTAAAGGGAATCGCCTGAATAAACAAGGCCAGACTATCTTCACCATCTACAAATCCTGCCACTGCAGCAGCCCAGGAAGAGATCGGTGCAATGATACAAACCGGCGCTGCTGTTGCATCGATCAGATATGCCAATTTTTCTTTGGATACCTTATGCTTGTCTGTAATCGGCTCCATGACACTTCCTACTGTCAGACAGTTAAAATAGTCATCTACAAAAATCAATATACCCAGCAAAATGGTAGCAAGCTGTGCCCCTACTCTGGTCTTGATCCTTTTAGCTGCCCACTGACCAAATGCGGCAGAACCACCGGCTTTGTTCATCAGGGATACCATGGTTCCAAGAATTACAAGAAAGATCAAAATACCTACATTCCAGGAATCAGACAATACACCTAGCATACCATCTTCAAAAATATGAAGAACGGCGTCCTTAGGGTTAAAATCTGCATAGAACAATGCTCCCATCAGGATTCCAACAAACAATGAGCTGTACACTTCCTTGGTGATCAGTGCAAGCACGATGGCTACAACCGGCGGAATCAATGACCAGAAAGTAGCGAATTTGGCCGGACCGGCTGCTTCCTCGGTAGCTGCCAGAACGGTCATGGGAATAGACATAACGAAAAGCGCGAGCATCATTATGATGGCTTTGCGACTTCTAAATTTGGTTTTCATTCTGTTCCTCTCCTTTGTATAATTATTTTTTACTATTTTAATGGAAAATTTAGAAATATGCAACAGGAAAAGTGATTTTTTTGTAGAAATTTGTAGATAAAATAGTTTTAGACATATTCTTACATAAAAAAGCACCACCCTGTAAGATGATGCTTCTCAAGCTGAAAATGGGACTCGAACCCACGACCCCTTCATTACGAGTGAAGTGCTCTACCGACTGAGCTATTTCAGCACTGTGTTTTCACACGACTACTATATTATATCTTTAAATTGATTATTTGGCAAGTACTAATTTTGTAAATTCTTATTTTTTCCGTTTTCATGAAATATAAGGAAAATCATTGTCGCGAGCCTCCTAAGGAGTTTGTGTACTTCTAAGCGCATCATAAACTCTCAGAATCTCACCGACACTCCATGCTTGTGCAAAGCAGCCCTTTGAGGATACCGGATTGCACCCATCATAGATTTCGGGCAGTTGTCCTATGCAGCCTTCCCGCAAAGCAGCTTCCATCACTGCCAACTGCTCTTTTACATAGGCTTTGGCCTCCTCAGAATAGTCATTTACTTTCAAATATGCCAGATAATACCCTCCCATGGGGAAGGTCCACACAGTTCCCTGATGGTATGCCAAGTCGCGGTCAAGCTGGGCACCTCCATAAAATGGTCGAAACTGTGCATCTTCAGGATCCAGTGTTCGTAATCCATAAGGGGTATAAAGCTTGCAAAATACCGTCTCTACCACTTGTTTCTCCTGTTCTTTGGAAAGAAGCGAAAAAGGCAGGGATACAGCCCATATCTGGTTACAGCGAATCTGCTCATCAGCCTCTGTGCCGGAAATCACATCTTTAAGGCATCCGGCTTTCTCATTCCAGAATTTCTCACAAAAGCTTTCCTTGACTTTTCCGGTCAACATTTCATAATCTATAACTTCTTCATTAATTTCTTCAGGCTCTTTAGTAATAATCTGTTTAAACGCGCAGAGAATCCGCAGTGTATTATACCAATAAGCATTGATCTCAACAGGCTTGCCATGTCTCGGCGTGGGCAGAATATCATCCACCCTCACATCCATCCAAGTCACCTGATCATATCCTTGTCCTGCCAGGATCAGGCCATCCTCATCCATGTGTATGCCAAAATCGGTTCCGTCATGATACCATTTTACAATTTCCTTCATAACAGGATAAGCTTCTTTGACAAACTCCAGATTCAAAGTCCTCCGATAATATTCATACACTGCAATGATAAATAATAATGCAGCATCTACCGTGTTATAGCCCGGCGCTTTTCCGCCTTCCGGAAACAGATTCGGCATCAGTCCCTTCTTACAATACACCATAAAAGTGCGCAAGATACTTTCTGCCGTGTCAAACTGTCTGGTGGAAAGACAACAGCCCACAAGGGCTATCATAGTATCTCTTCCCCAGTCCTCAAAGAAAGGAAAACCTGCCAATATGGTCTTGCCTTTGGTAGATTCACGGTACGAAATGAACTGGTCAGCACTGACTGCCAGCTGACTGGGGATTGAATCAGTGAAGCCCGCCTGTTTTTGCAGTGCCTTTCGATATGCAACAGTCT
>JAFYSG010000059.1 GCA_017559435.1 Lachnospiraceae bacterium | reverse complement strand
GCTATGGTATATCTGGTCTTGGTCACTTTTGCCGCCAGATAATACACACTCATAGTATAAAACAATGTCTCGGTACAGCTGAGTAATATAGAAGTAACCATTCCCACATAAGAGTCCGGTCCTGAAGTCTTAAAGATATCCAGTACCAGGCCTGTGGCCGCGGAGGAGGAAAACAGCTTCACCACCAAAAGAGGCAGAATTTCTCCCGGCAGACCCACAGCTTCTGTCAACGGCGTCAGAAATCCTCCCAAAAAACTTAAGAAACCTGAGGCACGAAGCACCCCCACTGCCACCATTAGTCCGATCAGTGTAGGCATGATGTCCACTACCACTTTAAGACCGCTTTGGGCTCCTTTCAGAAAGGTCTCATAGACCTTTACCTTGCAAATCAGGCCATAAGCTACGATATAGAAAATAATTGCAGGTATCAATATATCTGAGATATGAGTCAGTACGTTCATAAATAACCTCCTTTTTATATGCCAGACCTAGCTACCAGCCATAAGGCTATTTACGATCCTTCCCCTTACAAAATACTATCGCCGCCACGGTACTCACAGCCGTGGCCACAATGGCAGGCCCCACGATAATAGCAGGATTCACACTGCCATACTGGCTACGGTAGGCGATCATATTCACCGGTATCAGCTGCAGCGAAGATATATTCATGATCAAAAAAGTGCACATTTCATTACTGGCACTACGCACTTTGCCCGAATCTTGGTACTGAGGATTACCTCTCTCTTTCTCAAGCTCCGCCAGTGCTTCCATAGCCTTCAGTCCTGCCGGTGTGCATGCCCAGCCAAGCCCCAGCACATTGGCAATGATATTGGTAGCGATATATCCCCTGGCCGGATGCCCTTTAGGTATTCTTGGAAACATAAAATTCAAAAAAGGGGCGATTCCTTTGGTCAATCGTTCCACCAGTCCGGACTGCTGCCCAATCTCCATCAATCCCATCCACAACGCCATTACGCCTGCCATGGTAATGCATAGAGAAATTGCCTCGCCGGCACTGTCCAGTGCAGCGTCTGTCACTGCACTCATATTGCCGGTAAAAGCCGCATAGATCACACCAATCAGAATCATTCCTGCCCACATATAATTTAACATAGTTACACCACGCTGTTTGGTCTTGTATTTATTTTATGCCTTTTCTACAGCATACAGAACGGTAAGATTTTTAGAATTACCTCTTCCCTTACAGTCTGTTATGGATTATAATTAGGTAACATGGATGTAGAAGCGGCAATGTATGACAGCGCTGCTTACGGAGGATGTTTATGTCAAGAGTGACTGATATGACCGGCGGAAAGCCTGTGAAGCTGATGCTTACTTTTGCTTTCCCTGTTATTTTAACCAATCTGGGGCAACAGTTTTACCAGATTGCTGATGCAGCCATTGTAGGTCGTGGTGTGGGTGTAGATGCCCTGGCAGCAGTAGGCTGCACGGACTGGACCTGCTGGCTAATCTTGTGGAGTATGTCGGTGATGACTGCGGGTTTTGCTACTTTTGTGTCCCGCTTTTTCGGCATGCAGGATTATGTACGTATGAATCGGTCCCTCATGATCTCAGCGGTGCTTTCCGGCGTGATCGCCATAGTCCTGACGGTGGTTGGCCTGCTGCTTGCCCGGCCCCTTTTGGTGTTCATGGGAACACCTTCCAATATTCTTAAGGATGCCGTTACATACCTTTCCACCATGATCCTGGGTACTGTGATCGTCACAGCTTATAATCTGGCGGCTTCCATCCTGCGCTCTTTTGGGGATGGGAAGTCACCCCTGATCGCCATGATCATCGCAGCGTTTCTGAATATTGCGCTGGATCTCTTATTCGTCATGGTGTTTCAGTGGGGCGTATTCGGCGCAGCTTTAGCTTCCGTCACCGCCCAGCTGGTGTCGTTCCTATATTGTTTGGTTAAGATCCGCCGGATTGAATATGTAAAATTTGACAAGCAGACTTATGTCTGGGACTGGAGACTTGCCCGTGAGATTCTGGTCTTTGGCTTACCCTTGGCTATCCAATATATTATTATTCATCTGGGCGGCATGATCGTGCAGTCCACCATCAATGTCCAGGGAAGTGCTTTTATTGCCGGTTACACAGCTGTCAATAAGCTCTATGGCTTGCTGGAGTGTACTGCCATCTCCATCGGTAATGCATTCACCACCTTTGCCTCCCAGAACTACGGTGCCGGCAATTATAAACGAGTACGTAAAGGTGTCAATACAGGTATGCTTCTGGCAATCGGCGCAGCCCTCTTAATTATGGCGCTGGTGCTTCCTTTGAACCGGGTACTTCCTCAATTGTTCATGGATATATCTGATGCCGGCGCAAAGGAGGCACTGGATGTGGCCAGCCGATATCTGATCAACATGGCAGTTAGTATGCCGATCCTGTACCTTGTCTATGTACACAGAAACAACCTTCAGGCCATCGGCGTGGCTTCCTGGTCACTGGTGTCCGGGATTGCGGAAGCACTGGTGCGAGTGGCCATGGCAAAGATATTCTTCTTCACATTGGGTGTGGAGGTATTGTTCTATATTGAGCCCCTTGCCTGGCTTGCAGCTTGGTTGTTCGTTCTGGTACCTTATTATTTTTATCAGAGAAAACGGCTGCCCGTGCCCTCAGCGTAGGCTGTACTATTACAAGTTTCACCAAAAGCTAACTTATTACTTGGCCGTAAGGCAGACTTAATTTAACCTTGAAAAGAGAAAAAAATGAAAAATTATTTACCGATTATACTGCTCACAACACTCCTATTAACCGCATGCGGCGAAAGGGATAACCAAAATAATACCACGGAACAAGCTAAATCCTCAGAGGAATCTTCACAAGCTTCTGAAAGCGCAGACGTGACCACCTACCGGCTATCCATCCCAAAAGATTTCTCGGAAATTGAGATTGATGGTATGGAGTTTTATTATGCAGCGGAAGACGGCTCCAGTGTCAGCCTGAATCTCCAGCCCAAGGATGCCGCATTCAGCCAGGTATCTGCAGAACAACTGAGCGCAGTCTTGTCCGATGCCTTTCTTGAGACGTATGAAGAAGAGGTGATGATCACAAACCATTATTTTACCCAAAAAGCTATTTGCAATTATTCTGCCTACCAATATGCTATCTCCTATGAGTTGCAGGGTAACGAAGTGATGCAGATTATGATAGGAATTGATGCAGATCAGACGTATACCTTTACTTACACTGATCTGGCAGGCACCTGGATCGATATCTTTGAAGACAGTATAAAAACCATTACTTTCATCCAATAACAGACAACAGGAAAGGACAAACAATATGTCATATGATGATTATCAAAGAGCCCAAAAAATGGGTTTAAAAGCATACAAAACCGCCATTTCCCATGGTACACACCCCTATCTTCCGGTACTGGATGAAATCCTCTCACACGCAGAAGTGGATTATGAAGTGCATCTGGGTATCAGCGACATCCCCTTAAACCAGGTGGTGGGAACCAGTACATTTGGACGCACCCGAGCTTTTGCCTGCAACTTTATGCCCCTGTTGGAAGAGGGCAGTGAATTTTCCGCCAAATGGGTACATCTTAGCACTGCTCAGGTGGAAGAAGGCATTCATGATGCGGTAAAAGTATATGAATACATGAATAAATATTACGTAGTAGAGGGCAACAAGCGCGTCAGCGTGTTAAAGTACTTTAATTGCCCTTCTATTCTGGCCGATGTAACCAGAAAGGTTCCTAAACCCTCTAATGATTTGGAGAACCGTATTTATTATGAGTACATGGACTTTTATGAACTGACTCAGATCAACTACATCCGCTTCACCAAATTGGGCAGCTTTGCCAAGCTTTTGACCGCTGTGGGCAAAACAGATACGGAAATCTGGACCACAGAGGATCGGCTGGATTTTACCTATTTTTATACCGGTTTTGCCAAGATCTTTGGGGAAAAACGGGGTGACAAACTACGCAATGTAACTGCCGGTGATGCCCTGCTGGTATTCTTTACTTTTTACCCTTATGCAGAAGTCTTGGATGCCACCAATGCCCAGTTAAAAGACATGGTGGACAAGATCTGGCCGGAGATCGTGCTGTTGGGGGATGAAGATTCCGTAGAGCTTCTGATGAATCCGGTGCAGGAAAAGACCACCGTAGGGTCTGTTTTGAATAAGATTATCACACCCAGAAAACGGCGAGTTGCCTTTGTCTATGACAAGGAGCCTGTATCCTCTGACTGGATCTACGGTCATGAGCTGGGGCGCCTGCATCTGGTGGATGTATTCGGCGCTTCACTGGATACCAAGACTTTCATCATAGATGCCGCAGACGAGTATGCAGAGGAGAAACTGGAGGCAATCTGCAACGCCGGTTATGAAATTATTTTTACGGTAACCCCTAAGCTGATGAAGGCCTGCCTGCAGGCTGCCATCGACTATCCTGATGTGATCATCTTAAACTGCGCCCTGAATTCCTCCTTCAATACGATACGGACTTATTATACCAGAATGTACGAGGCCAAATTCCTGACCGGTATGATCGCCGGCTCCATGTGCATCAACGATAAGGTGGGATATGTAGCGGATTATCCTTTGTACGGCGTGGCAGCCAGCATCAACGCCTTTGCTCTGGGTGCCAAGATGGTAAATCCCCGTGTCAAAGTATACCTGACCTGGTCTTCCGCCAAGGATTACGACCCTGACACATACTTTGCGCAGCATGATATCACCTACATATCTGCCCAAGATATGATCACACCTAAAAATGACAATCGCAGCTTCGGCCTGTACGAACTGACCGAATACGGCAGGAAGAATCTGGCTATGTCCATTTACGACTGGGGTGTGTTCTACGAAAGACTGATCAACAGTATCCAGAAGGGCTCCTGGAAACCGGAGGAAGCCATTGAAAACAAGGCACTGAATTACTGGTGGGGCTTATCTGCCGGTGTCATCGATGTCATCTGCTCCCAGCATCTGCCCGCCGGTACTGTAAAGCTGGTGGAACTGATGAAGCAGGCCATTTCTTCCGACACCTTCCATCCTTTGAGCGGTCCACTGATCGATCAACAGGGCACGGTGCATTACGAAGAGTCAGAGATCATGAAGCCTGAAGATATCGTGCGCATGGACTGGCTGGTAGAAAATGTGGAAGGCAAAATTCCTACCATCGATGATCTGAAAGAAGAAGCCAAACATGTGGTACTGCTTCGCGGACTATACTCTGCTACTGCCGACAAAGGAGGAAATATCCTGCCATGAAAATCCTGGTACTGGCTGACGTAGAATCCAAATATCTGTGGGATTTTTACGAGAAAAGCAAATTAGAGGGAATCGACCTGATCATATCCTGCGGAGACCTGAAGGCAAACTATTTGTCTTTCCTGGCCACCTTTACCTCCGCTCCTGTGCTATATGTACATGGCAACCATGATACCCGATATGAGACCCATCCCCCAGAAGGCTGCATTTGTATCGACGATGACATCTACGTACACAACGGTGTCCGCATCCTTGGCCTGGGCGGTTCCATGTGCTATAACTACGGTGCACACCAATACACAGAGCAGGACATGCGTAAGCGCGTCCGCAAGCTTTGGAATAAACTACGAAAAAATAAAGGCTTCGACATTCTAGTGACTCATGCGCCGGCTTATCACTTTAATGACGGCGATGACTTACCCCATACCGGCTTTCAGATTTTTAATGAACTAGTGGAAAAATACATGCCGAAATACTTTATTCATGGTCATATGCATATGAACTACGACTGGAAGCTAAAACAGAAACGCGAGTGCGCTTACAATGAACATACAATCGTGGTGAATGCTTATGAAAGATATGAGTTTGAGTATAAGTAACCAGTTCATCCGTATATCATCTCTGAGGGAGCCCCAAGGGGGCGGTTTAGCGAATAGGCGCGGCGAAACGTCACTCGCCCCTTTCTCTGAAAGAAAAACTGCCATCTTCAGTTCTCCTCCAAAGTATGGCAGTCTTTCACAAAATATTTCCTTACAAACCTGAAGAACTAAACAGGCTTCTCACATGCTCGATCTCCTGCTGAGACGCCTGTGCAGCAGGCACATAATAAGACTTTTCCCGGGCGATCTGGTACAGCTCCTCCTGTCCCTGCTCTGCCGCATTGCGAAACTGCTTTAAACACTGCTTCAGTTCCTTATTGTCGGTCTGGGGGATCATCTGAGCATAACGCTCCAATTCTCCGTTCATTCCTGCCAGAATATCTGACACCATTGTTTTTTCCTGCATCTGCATCACACTACCTCCATTTACTGTAAAAATTTCATCAACTCCTGCTTATTCTGCATGGCAGACTGGGCACCTTTTTCAAAAAACTGTTTTACCTTGGTGTCCGTTGCCTCCTTGGCATACTCCTGCAGTTTGCAATGACAGGTGTCAAAACCACCGATCAGATGGCGAAGATTCTGCAGTTCTACTTCTGAAAGATTGCTCATATCCATACCTCCTGTTAAACTATATTACCTTCCTATTCTTCACACATTTTCTATAAAATATGTATACACTTTCTTTTCTTAACATAATATGGTAAAATAACTTCATTGTAGGTTATTGTAGGCAAAGAACAGCCAAAAGAATGACTCTCATAAAATATGGTAATACTAAAAATAATTATGGTACCGACCAAACGGCTCGCCAAAATAAAAACAGGAGATCAAAATGGCTAAGGAATTGTTAAAAAGAAGCGAGGCAGCCCCTGCCTTTACCTGGAATCTGGCTGATATGTATGCCACCCCCGCCGCTTGGGAAGCTGACATCCAGATGATTTTAGAATACGCCGGCAAGTTGGCAGAGAAGGAAGGTAAAGTCACTGCCACTGCAGCAGATCTGTACGAAACCCTTTCCACCCAGGCAATCATGGAAGAAAAAGTTGATCTGGCTTATAATTACGCTGCCAGATTAAGCGACGAGGACACAGGAAATGCCACCCATCAGGCAATGGAGATGAGGCTGCGGACTGTGATCGCCGGCATCTCAAGTAATCTGGCCTTTATCGAGCCTGAGATTCTGGATACACCAGAGGAGGTGCTGCAGAGATATTATGCAGAAATGCCGGATTTGGAATTCTATCGCAAGCAGATTCTCGAAATTCAGCGTTTAAAGCCTCACTGTCTCTCCACGGAGATGGAGAAGCTTATGGCTATGACCAGTGAAATGAGCAGTACTGCCTCTCAGATCTTTTCGGTGTTTAACAATGCAGATTTGAAGTTCCCGGAGGTAATGAATGAGGAAGGTGAATGGGTCCGCATTACCCACGGGCGCTTTGTGGGACTGGAAGAATCCGCTGACCGCAGAGTGCGTAAGGAGACTTTTGAGAAGCTTTACCATACTTACAAGCAGTATGAAAATACCCTGGCATGCCTATATAACGGTCAGGTGAAGCAACTGATCTTCAAGGCCAGAACCCGCAACTATGCTTCCACCCTTGAAGCTTCGGTCATTGCGAATAATGTCTCCCCTAAGGTGTATGAAAATCTGGTGACCACTGTCAATGATAACTTAGACAAAATGCATCGATACGTGCGCCTTCGCAAGAAGATGCTTCAGGTGGAAGAACTGCATATGTACGATATTTACACCCCCATGATTGCAGATGCTGCCCGCAAGATCACTTACGAAGAGGCCAAAGAGACTGTGCTGAAGGCACTGGCTCCCCTGGGTGAGGATTATATCCGGATTCTGCGGGAAGGTTTTGACAATCGTTGGATCGATGTATATGAAAATGAGGGCAAGAGAAGCGGTGCTTACTCCGCCGGTTCTTACAGTACACATCCCTATATCCTGCTCAACCACAATGACACCCTGGACAGTATGTTTACTCTGGCGCATGAAATGGGGCATGCCATCCACTCCTACCTGTCCAACAAGAATCAACCTTACATCTACTCACAGTATAAGATTTTTGTGGCAGAAGTGGCTTCTACCTGTAATGAGATCCTACTCATGGAATACCTGCTAAAGCATACTACCGATGTGAAAGAAAGGGCTTATCTGCTCAATCACTATCTGGACAGCTTCAAGGGCACTGTCTACCGTCAGACCATGTTTGCCGAATTCGAGATGCAGACAAGCGCCATGGCTGAGGCTGGAGAGAGTCTGACAGCCCCGGTACTGGATAAAGTTTACCATAATTTAAACTGCAAGTACTATGGTCCGGATATGGTATCCGACCCGGAGATTGCTGTAGAATGGGCGCGAATTCCCCACTTCTACTATAATTTCTACGTGTACCAGTACGCTACAGGTTTCTCTTCAGCTGTTGCCATTGCACGGAATATTCTGGAAAACGGAGCACCGGCTGTGGAAAAATACAAGGAATTTTTGTCCGGCGGGTGTTCACAGGCACCGGTTGAACTATTGAAAATTGCAGGCGTAGATCTGGAAACACCCAAACCCATTCAAGATGCATTGAATGTGTTTGGGGAGATTCTGGATGAGATGGAGAAGTTAGTGTAATTTTTTCAACAAAGAGCCCGAGAGTATTAAGTTTTACTCTCGGGCTGTTCTTATGAAGCGTTTTCACACTCCTGTTATATAAAATTCGCAAATATTGACACCGCCACTACAGTCATGATCCCCGCTACCACAATGGACAGACTGCTCATAGCGCCTTCTATCTCTCCCATCTCCATAGCTTTGGTGGTTCCCAACGCATGAGATCCGGTTCCGATGGCAAGTCCCTTGGCGATTGGGTCCTGAATCTTACATATTTTACACAAGCTTTCTGCCACAATATTCCCCAGGATACCGGTGATGGATATGGACACCACTGTAATGGTCACGATGCCTCCCATTTTCTCCGAGATCCCCATACCGATGGCCGTAGTGATGGACTTGGGCAACAAGGTCACATACTGTTCATGGGTCAGACCAAATGCCAGACTCATCAGGTAGATGCTCACCATGGCGGTGAACACCCCTGCAGTGATGGCCCCAAAGATTGCCTTGGGATATTTTTTCAACAGATCTAACTGGCGGTAAAGAGGAACAGCCAGACAGACTGTGGTGGGTGTCAGAAAAAAGCTAATGTATTTGGCACCATTATGATATACATCATAATCAATTTCAAAGGCCAGTAAAATGCTTATGATCATGATTACAGACAACAACAATGGATTTGCCACTGTCAGCTTTACTTTTTTCTTAATCCACAAACCGGCCTGATAGGTAAGTAATGTCAGTGCAATCCCGAAATATACCGATTCCGTCAATGCTTCTGTTACTATTTCTGTCATGCCTTTCCCTCCCCTTTACTTTCCTCCGGGTCTGCTGCACTCTTATTTCCCCTGCGGATGATAAACTGTGCGGTTCTGCCGGTCACTGCCATTATGATCAGCGTGGTCAGCGAAGAGATTACCACCAAAGGGATCAACATCTGTTTCAGTGCCTCCACACTTGTCATGATCCCTACCGTTGCGGGAACAAACATAATGGCCATAATCTCCACCAGAAAGTCAGCTGCTCCCTCTACCTTTTCCAGGGGGATGATATGAGTGATCAGTCCAATCAGCATTAAGATCAGTCCATAGATACTGGCTGCAATAGGAAGAGGGATCAACTCCTCCATCAACTCCGCCAGAAACGATATGCTCAAAATGATGGACAATTGCTTTATAAATTTCATCCTTCTATATCCTTTCTTGTTTTCTGCTTTCTATGGGCAATCTCGACACACACTAAATTTGTTTACGCACCACACCATATTCATCATCCAATCGAAAATAGGGACATGCTGCCTTACTGCCGGTGAGAAAACGATACATTTCGTCCTCGTCAAGATTCACAAGACAACTGTAACACTCATATTCCTCATCATAAATATAATTCACACAGGCTTCACAGTTCATTTCCTATGTTCCTCCTCTCCAATTGTCACAGCATCGATTTCCTATGCCTCACCATGCAGATATTGATAAATATCACGCTTTCCCACACCGCGGTCTTTGGCTACAGCCTTCATAGCCCCCTTGTGATCCATTCCCTGATTCTCATAATATGCCATGTGGTCTTCAATGCTCATACCTTCCCAAGAGGCTATTTCTTCCTGCTGTTTTTCTTTCAAGCTCTTTCCTTCTACCACAAGCACATATTCTCCTCTGGGTTCCTCTGTCTCATAATAAGCTATGGCTCCCGAAATTGTGGTGGGCATGATCGTCTCAAAACGCTTGGTCAGTTCCCGGCAAAGAGTGATACGACGATCCCCCAAAGCTCCCTGAAGCTCCTTAAGTGTTCGCACCAAGTGATGAGGGGCTTCATAGAGAATCATAGTACGACTTTCCCCGGCAAGTTCCTTCAGGATCTCTCTCTTCTCTTTCTTATCTGCCGGCAAAAACCCTTCAAAACAGAATCGTCTGGTGCTTAAACCCGATAAGGTCAAGGCCGTGATACAGGCAGCGGGGCCCGGCAGAGAAGTCACCACGATACCATTTTCCTGACACATCTGCACCAACACCTCCCCGGGATCAGAAATGGCCGGTGTTCCCGCATCTGTGATCAGCGCAATATTTTGGCCATTTAACATCTGCCCTATCAACTGTCTGGCTTTTTCTATTTTATTGTATTCATGATAGCTTGTCATAGGCGTATGAATGTCAAAATGATTCAACAGCCTGATGCTGTTACGGGTATCTTCTGCCGCAATCACATCCACCTGCTTCAATGTCTCTATCACTCTGGGGGTCATATCCTCCAGGTTGCCGATCGGCGTTGCACATAAATAAAGCTTTCCCGCCATTTTGCTCCTCCTGTATTTTCGTTCAGCCGCGCCCATTCGCAAAGTCGCACCTTCGGGGCTTTCCGTCGCTTCGCGACTACCTTTGCTCATTAGCTGGGCGCTCCCTCAGAGAAGATATCCGGATGAAAATTCGTGCGAGCACGATTTTCATCCCAATATCTTCTCTGGCTGAACTGGTTTATTAATACCCGTAAATATCGTAAATCTCCGGCATATATACACCCGGCTCCTTATATACGATCAATGGCTTTTCTACGGTCATCCGCGGACGTCCTCCCCTGACACCTTCGATCAGCACCATATTGGGCTCCTTGTCCACATAGGGATAGACCAGTTGCATTCTCTTGGGCTCCAGCTTGTACTTAGCCATCGTGACCATGATTTCCGCAAGCCTAAAAGGACGATGCACCATGTAAAAATGCCCGCCGCTCTTTAATAACTGTGCCGCCTGACTGACCACATCCTCTAAGGTGCAAAGCAGCTCATGTCTGGCAATGGCCTTGGGAGCATCAGGATTGGTCAACCCGTGCCTCCCTATCATATAAGGTGGATTGCAGGTGATCACGTCAAAAGAAGCAGACGACAAAATACTGCCCGCTTCCTTGATATCTCCGGTTACAATGGTAATCTTATCTGTCAGACCGTTCAGTACCACACTCCTTCTGGCCATGTCAGCACTTTCTTCCTGTATCTCCAATCCTGTAAAATGGGCTGCCTGGGTCTTTGCCTCCATCAGAATGGGGATGATACCGGTGCCGGTACCCATATCCAGCACCTGATCTCCTTTCTTGGCAACAGCAAAGCCTGACAGCAGTACTGCATCCATTCCAAAACAGAATTTTTCCGGATTCTGTATGATCTGATAGCCATTTCTCTGCAATTCATCCAGACGTTCATTTTCTTTCAGTACGATTGTCATGGCGTCTTGGCTTTCCTTCCTGTCTTTCTCTGCGCTCCGTGCGCTCCGTTTTCTCTTGCTGCATGGTTTGGTTGTGCTGATGATTACGATTGCGGTCCCGGCCACCCTTAGCAAAACGCTCACTGCGATCCGGATGTGTTCCCTTTTCCCCACGATCTACATGTTCCTGGCGGAGTCCACGGTCCTGACGTGGTCCACGGTCCTGCTTTTCACCTTTCTCACCTCGATTACCTCTATCCGGACGATTGCCTTTCTCATAACGACCACCCTTTTCTCCGCGGTTTCCACGCTCTGAATGCTGTGCAGGCGCTGTCTCCTGCTCCTGGCTATCAAGGACTTCCTGCTTTTCCAGCATTTCCAGCTCTTTCAACTCTTCCCTTGACAACTCCTCAGAAGTTCTTTCCTCCATGGTGGCATCTGTTTTATCCTTCTTACCGTAACGTTTCTTAACCACAAGCTTGTCCGTCTCATATTCTCTGATTTCTTTTTCATCTCCTACTTCCACGATCACTTTGACCAGCTGACGCAGCACATTTACACTCTGCACCTCACCCTTCAGCCCTTCCTGGGTTGTCACCACATCTCCCACAGAAGGAAGCTTGCGGTTCAACTCCTCATAGGTCTCTTCTTCGTGCTTCAGACAACACATCAAACGTCCGCATACACCTGATATCTTGGTAGGATTTAGGGACAGATTCTGTTCTTTTGCCATTTTAATAGATACGGGTATAAAATCAGACAAGTAGCTGTGACAACACAATACTCTTCCGCAGATGCCAATCCCCCCCATGGTCTTAGTCTCATCTCTGACACCGATCTGGCGCAGCTCAATCCTGGTCTTAAACACACTTGCCAGATCCTTTACCAGCTCACGGAAATCAATGCGTCCATCTGCCGTAAAGTAAAACAGTACTTTGTTATTGTCAAATGTATATTCCGCATCGATCAGCTTCATTTCCAGTCCATGCTCACGAATTTTCTCCAGACAGATTTGATATGCTTCCTTTTCTTTTATCTTATTGGCAGCTTCCTGCTCTTTATCCCTCTCGCTGGCAATACGAAGAACAGGCTTTAAAGGCTGGACCACCTTCTCATCCTCTACTTCTTTGATCTCTCCTATCACTGTACCGAATTCAATTCCCCGGGCAGTCTCCACGATTACATTGTCTCCCTTTTTTATCTCAAATCTCACAGGATCAAAAAAGTAAATCTTTCCTGCGGTTCTAAATCTCACTCCTACTACTCTGATCATCTATATACCTCCCTGGCTCCTAGCCGTTTTCTTTGATTTCAAATAATAATAGTTCCATGGTCAATTCAAAATTCACATTGGCATTCAAGCGGCTCTTGGCCTTGTCCAATGCTTTGATGACCGATTCGATGCCCTCATAACTGCTGCGCCCGGCAGCCTTACGGATAGCCTGGAGCTCCTCCCGAAATACCAGGTGATTGGCATCCTTTGTGGCTTTAAATAGTAAAATATCCCGATACCAGATAGCCATAATATCCAGGTAATCGTTCACATCCAATTTATAGTCACTGATCTTTTTGATAGCAGCCACAATCTCATAAAGCTCCATATCTCTGATATATTTCAACAATGACAAGGCTTCATTCTTCACATTCTCAAAATCTTCGCTGGAGGCCAGGGATTTTGCCTTTCCCACATTACCTCTGGCGAAGGCCACACAGACCTCTGCTTTGTAATCCGGCACCTTGAGCTGCTCCATCAAATATTTCTTGACTAACTCGTCCGATACCGGCTTCATATTAAGTACCACACATCTGCTGAGAATGGTGGGTAAGAGTGAATTTACATTGGCAGTAAGCAGCAGAATCACCGCATACTCCGGCGGTTCCTCCAGGGTCTTTAGCAGTGCGTTTTGAGCCTGGGGCGTCATCTTCTCCGCCTCATTCACAATATAGACCTTGTAGGGGCTGCTGTAAGGCTTAATGGCCACATCATGATTGATCTGTGTACGTATATCATCCACACTGATGGTGCCAGGCTTCTCTTGCAGGACTTTGATGATATCCGGCTGATTGGCACTCAGGGCCTGCTTACAGGAACGACATTCCTGACAAGGCTCTGCACCTTCCTTCTCACACTGAAGAGACATCGCAAAAACATTTGCTATAAATTCCTTGCCGGAAGACTTCTCTCCATTTATGATATATGCATGAGACACTTTCTTGCCCATAAACGCATTCTGCAAATGTTCCTTGATCTGATCTTGACCTATAATATCCCGAAATCCTGCCATATGTATCACCCACCTTTTATATAAGTTTCAATTTCCTCCAGACAAGTAATCAGCTTTTGATTATAAAATCTTCTGGTGATTCCGGCTTCCTGTATCTTCTCTTCACAAAAATCCCGGCTATCAGCCAGAAACCTCCTGCACATCTCTTCGTACCGCGGCTTTTTTTGTCGGCGTTCTCTGTCAAGTGCCCGCTGAAGCCGCACTCCATCGTCCAGCTCGATCAGCACCGGTAACAGAGATTCATTCCCGAAGTAAGCTCTCATTTTCTCATAGCCTTCCAGTGTACCGATCACAATATAATCATCCTTTGACAGATCGATCTGACCGTCATCCACAGTAAAATAACGCCAGAGGCCATGAATCGTATCATACGCCCTATGTTCTATGATCTTACCCTGTGCAAGAAGCTTCTGAAAACCTTCCTCATTCGTAAAAAAATACTCCCTGCCATTTTTTTCACCTGCCCTGACCGGGCGAGTGGTATAGGGTACTATGGTGCGTAGCTTACAAGTACCCCTCTTTAAAAGCTCTCGAAAGATGGTATCCTTCCCGCTGGAGCTTTTCCCACATAGATATATGATCCTGCCCATGATATTCTTAAACCTCTACTACTCTTATCATATTTGTCTTACCGGCAATCCCCAATGGTACACCGGCCGTGATCACCACGATGTCTCCTGCCTTTATAAAGCCCGCCTTCTTGCTCTCTGCAATGGCGCCGGCAAACAACTCTTCCGTAACGCTCTCCTGCTTCATTAAGAGAGGATTCACACCCCACAGAAGATTCAACTGTCTGCATACCGTAGTATCCAGTGTACAGCCGATGATGGGACAGGAAGGCTTATATCTGGAAATTGCCTCTGCCGTAAAACCGGACATGGTCACTGTGATGATCGCTGCCGCACCCAGATCCATAGCGGTGGTACAGGTAGCGTATGCAATTGCTGTGGTAATCTCTTTCTTGGCTTCAATGCCAATATTGTTCATGCGGCCTCTGTAGTCGATATCGCACTCTGCACTTCTTGCAATCCTGGCCATAGTCCTGACTGCCTCTACAGGATACAATCCGGCTGCGCTTTCCCCGGAAAGCATGATGGCAGTGGTACCGTCATAAATAGCATTGGCAATGTCAGTTGCCTCCGCCCTGGTAGGCCTGGGATTCTTGATCATGGATTCCAGCATCTGTGTGGCTGTGATCACATGCTTGCCTTGCGCAACCGCCATCTTAATCATCTTCTTTTGTGCCACCGGAACTTCTTCCAGGGGAATTTCTACTCCCATGTCCCCTCTGGCTACCATGACACCGTCAGACACACTTAAGATCTCGGCAAGATTCTCAATACCCTGCATATTCTCAATCTTGGCTATGATCTTCATATTACTGTTATTCTCTTTCAGAATACGGCGAACCTCAAGAATATCCTCTTTTGTTCTTGCAAATGAAGCTGCCAAAAACTCAAATCCCATCTCTATACCGAATTCAATATCTGCTCTGTCTACTTCACTAATATAAGGCATAGACAAAATAGCCCCCGGCACATTTAGACCCTTTCGGTCGGAAATAACTCCGCCATTGATCACCCGACAGATGATCTCTTCTCCTTCAATAGCCTCCACTGTCATCTCAATCAATCCGTCATCGATCAAGATGGTAGTTCCCACAGAAATGTCGTTTTTCAGGTTCTTATAGGAAATCGAAGCTTTCCCGGCATTTCCTAATATCTCCTCCGTAGTAAGCACAAAGGTCTGCCCTGCTTTCAGTTCTGCCTTACCGCCCTCAAATTTTCTCAGACGGATCTCAGGTCCTTTTGTATCTAATAATGTAGCCACAGGAAGTCCCAATTCCTTCCTGACCCGATTAAGACGCTCAAACTTTATCTTCTGTTCTTCGTGGGTTCCATGGGAAAAATTAAATCTTGCCACATTCATCCCCGCCAGCATCAGCTCTCTTAACTTCTCTTCACTTTCACTGGCTGGTCCAATTGTACAGATAATTTTGGTCTTCCTCATCTTACATTCCTTTCTGTTTTCTTTTACCGGCCACATATTTCTTGCGAACTAAGCACTGACAGATAAATATCTCCATCCACTTGCCTTACACCCTGCACCGAAAGTCCCTTCTGCAAACAGTCACTGATCTGACATATCAAATCCTGATCAATCCGCTCTCCAGGCACGATCATGGGAATCCCCGGCGGATACAGATTAATAAATTCTCCTGCTGTTCTTCCCTGACACAGAGATAACCGGCAATATTCGTTTTCCATATCCCAAGCCTTGTAAAATGAGATACTCTCGTGTTTCTCTGTAAACTCCACCCGGTGCCATGCTTCCTTCCCAAGTACATCGTCAGATCTTCCCACATCCTCCTGTGTCACTTTCTTATCAATCTCCAGAAGAGCCTTGGTCATTCTCTCATAACCTTCCACAGAGTCACTTACCGTGAACATGGCAAGTACATAAGTTGAAGTTGCCATTTCCAACTGTAAATGATACTCCTGTAATAGCATATCATATAATTGCTGTCCTGACAAACCTGTTTTTTTCACAGAGACCAATAATTTCCCAATATCCTGTTTTTTCTCAGGCTTAAGGATACAAAGATTCTTCATAGTGGATAAATCCCGACACATTCTATTCCAATTATGGATAAAGTTCCCAAAGAGATCCTTCCCCTTCTCATCCACCTGACGCAACGCATTTTCTATGCCGGCCATCAATACATAGGATGGACTGCTGCTTTGATAAATATGCAAAAATCTCTTTAACTGATTTCTGTCAATCAAGGAGCCATTTACATGCAAAAGCGCAGTCTGGGTCATAGCCGGGAGGGTCTTGTGGACACTGTGAATGACCAAATCAGCTCCTTGCCTGCAACTATTCTCTTCAAACCCTTCCCAAAATCCCAAATGTGCACCGTGTGCTTCATCCACGATCAGCGGAATTCCCTTTTCATGAACCACACGGGCAATACTATTAACATCAGTGATTCTGCCTTCATATGTGGGAGATACAATGAGCACTGCGTCAATGTCCTTCTCCTGTTCCAACGCATGTTGTACTTGTTCACAAGTAATAGGCTCACAAATATCATATGACTCCATTACTTGAGGGTATAAGTAAGATATCTTTAACTTTCTTAAGTAACAGGCATGATACACTGATTTATGGCAGTTTCTTGCCATGAGAATGTGACCACCTTCCGATACAGCTGCACTGACTGCGCTCAATATGCCGCAGGTACTGCCATTTACCAAATAAAATGTTTCGTCGGCACCATAAAGCCTGGAAGCATATGCCTGCATTTCCTTCAAAATGCCCTCTGCCTGATGCAAGTTATCAAAACCATCTATTTCTGTAATATCCATTCCAACAACTTCTTCCGGCAGTTCCCCGGAAAGCCTTCTCTTATGTCCCGGCATATGGAGTGGATAGTAATCTGACTTTCCATATTCTTTCAACAAGTCTGCCAAACTCATTATTCATCTTTCCTCAATAACATCTTTAATAATAATAACAAATAATAGGAAAACCTGTGGAAACATAGCCGTAAATAGCCTGCGCCTTATCCAGCGGAAGGTTAATACAACCGTGTGAACCATTGGTCATAAAAATATTTCCACCAAACTCACTGCGCCAGGTAGCATCATGCATTCCTATATTGCCGTTAAAAGGCATCCAATAAGATACCGGAGTCACATAATCCCTACCCCGAAGTACCGCATTGGTAGTCTTATAAGTAAGTCGATACAAACCACCGGGTGTGGTATTTCCATTTGACATATTCCCGGAAACAAAATCCGTCTCCAGAACAATCTCTCCCTTCCAATGCACATACAAATGCTGATTAGACAGATCTATTTCCACATAGGAGGATCCAATGTCATCAGTGCCCTTCTGTGCCGCTTTCACCCGATAAAGCGGCTCTCTCTTTGTCACTGCGCCTTCTTTTATCAGTGCAAGAAGTTCCTGTGTTTCCTTCTCCCTGTCTGTTTTCCAACCATAACCACCATTTAAGACTGTTATAGTCTTTCCCAATGCAGTGGTAAACTCGCGGTGTTTTCCATAAGTATCATATTTTTTGGCCTGGGCAGCTACATACGCCGCCACCGCATCTTCATCCAAAACAACCTCCGCTTTATAATCTCCCTCCGGCCCTACCACTTCCTGGTCTTTTATCCAATCTTTTATGGTTTCACCGTCCAAGATCACCTCAGAACCATTCCAATCATATACAATCTGCGCGGAAAGCAACAGATTCAGTTCCTTACACTTTGCCTTTAATCCGGCGTGTTCAGCCGTAATTTCAGGTAAAACATAACAACCTTCCTTTTCCAGATCCAATTCCTCGGCACGCTCCTCCACGGCACGAACAATCAATTCCTTCACCTTCATCACATCCAAAGTATTGCCCAAAGACTCAGGGATAATCTCATATCCCTTTATTTGCGGCTGATATTCACTGATATAAGCATTTTGGGGTGATTCCATCTTATCCTTTTTTAAAATATCCCATTCATTGAGACTCTGAATCACCAACTCTTTGTCATACTCCGTACCATATGTCAAATCATTGCTGCTCTCATATATTCCCATGTAAGCGAGCGGCCAATACAAAGGATTCTGAAACTCAAATATATGCTCTACACTCTCCAATGTGCTTACATACCTAAGACCGATATCCTTTTCATCCAGACTGCCCAATACCTTATCCTCATATCCGGTCACTGACAGATTGTATTCCAGAGGCTGTGATTCTAACAGCGCGGATACTTGCCCAACGTCCATTTTATCACAAACAATGCCATTTATAATGGTTCCCGGCAAAAAATGAGTTTTATAATAGTCTGCTATACGAAAATATACCATGACTAATATTGCCAACACTAAAATGACTATAGCAGAAATAATGGCAGCAAGGATCCATTTGTTTTTTTTGCCTTTTTTCTGTTCCTTGTTTATTTCCATTGTATCACTCATGACTTTCTCCCTCTGTAAATATTAAAATTTATACTCCACAACAGTATAACACAAAAAAAGCGAAAGCAAAACCGCATTTGCTTAATTTATTCAAAAAATTTGACTAGTAATTATGAT